>JAKFUJ010000141.1 GCA_021732805.1 Betaproteobacteria bacterium
GGTCTCGATATTGACTACCACGCCTTTTTTCAGGCCGCGCGACGGATGGCTGCCCATGCCGATGATCTCGAAGCCGCCTTTGGGCTTGATTTCCGCAACAATGGCGACGATCTTCGAGGTGCCGATGTCGAGGCCCACCACCAATTTCTTGTTTTCCCTGGTCTTGTTCATGATCCCTGTCATTTCCTAAGCACCTCGTTTGCGACGGGGTTCCTCTGCCGCAGACGGCAGACCCGGCGCACGTGCGGCGAATCCATTGGCATAACGCAGATCTACGCGGTCAACCGGGTGCGGCATGCGCGCAATCGTCCGCGAATAGGTATTGACGAAACGCAGCAGGCGCGCCTCGACGTACTCACGCCCCAGATCCAGCGTCATGCCGTCCTCGAGACGAATCTGCCAGGCGCGCCGCGGCGATACATTGACGGCGTCCGGGGTCTTGTCGATCGCAGCCAGGCTGCGCCTGAAGTGGTCGTACTGGATGGTCATTTCCTTGGCAGCGCCTGGCGGACCGTTGAACACCGGCAATGCGCCGTCATAGGCTGCTTCGAAAACCTCGCCCTGGACATTAACCAGCGCTTCCTTGCCCCAACGCGCCAGCGGCACATGTTCTGTCAGCGCCACCGCGATGCCGCGTGGCCATTCGCGCCGCAGATCCGCGCTGCGCACCCACGGCAGTTTCTCGAAAGCAGCCCGCGCTGATCCCAGTTGCATGGTGAAAAACGTGCCGCGCACTTCGCGCTGAACAATGTCCTCGATCTGCTGGCGCGTGACATGCGCCGGCGGTGTCGCCACACGCACGGCGTTGACCGCAAATACCGGCAGCCGCACGGCATAAGCCACGCCGGCATACAGCAACCCGAGCAATGCCGTGACGAACAGCAGGTCGGCCAGCGTGTTGAGGGCTGCAGGCTTATCCCACATGAGCCAGCTCCAGTATCTGTAGCACCAGATCTTCAAACGACATTCCGCCCTGCCGCGCGGCCATCGGCACCAGGCTGTGGCCGGTCATGCCGGGGGAGGTGTTCAATTCCAGGAACTGCACGCTGCCGTCGGCGCGGCGGATCAGGTCGGCGCGGCCCCAGCCGCTGCAGCCCAGCGCCTGCGCACTCTTCATCACCAGCGTCCGGATACGAAGCTCATCTTCCTCGGGCAGCTCGCAGGGACAGTGGTATTTCGTCTCATCGCTGAAATACTTGTTCTGGTAATCGTAATTGCCCTGCGGCGCCTCGATGCGGATCAGCGGCAGCGCCTCCCCGCCGAGAAACCCCCCCGTCAGCTCCTCGCCCGCGATGAATTCCTCCGCCATCACCAGTGCGTCGTGCTGCGCGGCCAGCGCATAGGCGGCAGGCAGGTCGGTGGCGGCCGTCACCTTGGTCAACCCGATGGTCGAACCCTCGCGCGCCGGCTTGACGATCAGCGGCAAGCCCAGCCGCTCCGCGACACCGGGCCAGTCGCTGCCGCCCGTGACCACCTCGAAACGCGGTGTCGGGATGCCGGCCGCTGCCCACACCATCTTGGTACGCACCTTGTCCATTGCCAGTGCGGAACCCATCACGCCGCTGCCGGTATAGGGGATGCCCATCAGTTCCAGCGCGCCCTGCACCGTGCCGTCCTCGCCGTGGCCGCCGTGCAGCGCGATGAACACCCGGGCAAATCCTTCGCGTTTCAAGTCGAAGATTTCACGTTCGGCCGGATCAAAGGCGTGGGCGTCACAACCCGCCGCGCGCAGGGCCTCGAGCACGTTTTTCCCGCTCATCAGCGAGATCTCGCGCTCGGCGCTGCGCCCGCCCATCAACACCGCGATTTTTCCGAATCCACTCATAGCCGCTCCCCGATCACCCTCACTTCGCGCTCCAGCGCAATGCCAAAACGTTGCTGGACCGTTTGCTGTGCGAGTTCGATCAAGGCCTCGATGTCTGCGGCGCTCGCACCGCCGGTGTTGACGATGAAGTTCGAGTGTTTCGCCGAAATCGCCGCGCCGCCGATCACCCGGCCCTTCAAGCCACAGGCTTCGATCAGGCGTGCCGCATGATCTCCCCGTGGATTGCGGAATACCGAACCGGCATTGGGCATCCCCAGCGGCTGGGCGGCGATACGCTGCGACAGCAACGCCTTGATTTTTGCCCGGGATTCAATACCATCACCGCGCGGCAGTTTGAATGTCGCTGACACAAACCATTCCTCGGCATCGGCATTTTTGCGCGCTCCGCAACCCGGCACGCTCGACAACTGGCGGCAACGGCGTTCAACGCTGCGGTAACCAACGGTGTAATGGCCGGGGGTGCGCACGCGCAGCGTTCCGGTTCGGTCTATGGTTTCAACCTGGGACACGATGTCCCAGGTTTCGCCGCCGTAACAACCGGCATTCATCGCCACCCCACCGCCGACAGTACCCGGGATACCGGCAAGGAATTCCGCTCCGGCAAGGTTGTTGATTGCAGCGATGCGCGCCACCTTGGGGCTGGCCACGCCGGCTTGCGCCCTGATTACTCCGGCGAGACCGGCAACGGCCGACACTTCCACTTCGCGCAGGGCCCAGTGGGTAAAAATCACCGTGCCGCCATATCCACCATCGCGCACCAGCAGATTGCTGCCGAGGCCAACCATGCATACCGGCTCCGCATCGGGCAATCCACGCAGGAATACGGCCATGTCGTCAAGGTCAGCAGGCGCATAAGTGCAGCGCGCGCTGCCTCCCGCCCGCCAGCTGACATGGCGCGCCATGGGTTCATCGCAATGCAAGGTGCCGCGCAATCCCTGTTTCCGTATCTGTTCCTGCTCGCTCATATTCATGTCTGTATTTCGCCCAAGCGCGGCATCCCGGCTCACGCGCTTTCCCTTTCTTCCCTTTTTTTCGCCAGCCTGCCTGCCACCGTACCGATGGAACCGGCCCCCATCGCCAGCACCACATCACCGTCACGCGCTGTGCCGGAAATCGCCGCAGGCAAATCACCCACCTGCTCGACAAACACCGGCTCCACCTTGCCCAGCACGCGCACTGCACGCACCAGCGCACGGCCGTCTGCAGCAACAATCGGCGCTTCGCCCGCCGGATACACTTCGGTCAGCAGCAATGCATCGACCCCGGACAACACGCGCGCAAAATCCTCGAAACAATCACGGGTGCGTGTATAACGATGCGGCTGGAATGCCAGCACCAGCCGTCGTCCGGGAAACGCGCCGCGCGCAGCGGCGATGGTGGCGGCCATTTCCACCGGGTGGTGACCATAGTCGTCGATTAGTTCAAAAGTGCCGCCGCCGGCCAATGGCACCGCGCCGTGGCGCTGAAAACGACGACCGACGCCCTTGAATTCAGCCAAAGCCTTGATGATTTTTTCATCAGCCACACCAACTTCCATGCCGATGGCAATCGCAGCCAGCGCGTTAAGCACGTTATGCACGCCCGCCAGATTCAGCGTGATGTCGAGATCAGGCAGCCGTCGCCCGTTATTGCGCTGCACCCGGAAATGCATGCGCCCGGCATCGGCCTTCACTGCAGTCGCGCGCACTTGCGCGCCCTCATCCAATCCGTAGGTCACCACGGTTTTGGTGAGCCTGGGCATGATCGCGCGCACGTTGGCATCATCGCTGCACAGCACGGTCACGCCATAGAACGGCAGACGCTCGACGAAATCGACGAACGCCTGCTTCAGTTTGTCCAGCGAGTGGTCGTAGGTCTCCATGTGGTCAGAGTCGATGTTGGTGACGACCGAAATCACCGGCTGCAAATGAAGGAACGAGGCATCCGATTCATCCGCTTCGGCGACGATGAATTCGCCGGCCCCCAGGCGGGCATGCGCACCGGCGCTCTCCAGCCGGCCGCCGATGACAAAAGTCGGATCCAGTCCGCCCTCGGCCAGCACGCTGGCGGCAAGGCTGGTGGTCGTGGTCTTGCCGTGGGTGCCGGCCACGGCTATACCCTGCTTGAGGCGCATCAGTTCTGCCAGCATCAGCGCCCGAGGTACTACGGGCACATGGCGGGCACGCGCCGCAACCACCTCGGGGTTGTCGGATTTGACTGCGCTGGAAATCACCACGACATCGGCCGTGGCAACATGTGCCGCGGCATGCCCGATGTCGACCTTCGCGCCCATCCCGACCAGGCGGCGCGTGGCGGCGCTCTCACTCAAATCAGAACCGCTGACCACATAGCCGAGGTTCAACAAAACCTCGGCGATGCCGCTCATGCCGGCGCCGCCGATGCCCACGAAATGCACTTGTCGGACTTTATGCCGCATTACCGGATCGTCTCCTTCAACGCCCGCGAATCGGCGGCGGGCCATGCTCGCGGCCGGTCGCATCCCGCGCGAACCCCCTGCGCGGAGCCCTGCTTCCTGCTCGCATGGGCCCCACCTCTGCCTACAAAATGAATCTGGCGAACCTTGTGTCTCATGTCAGACGCCTCATACCGGTGCCAGCTCCGTACAAAACTCGGCCACCTTCTGTGCGGCTTCCGGTTTACCCACGGCGCGCGCTGCGCGCGCCATTTCCAGCAGCTTTTGCCTGGTCAGGCCGCGCAGCGTATCCGCCAGCGATTGCGGCGTCAGCGTGGCCTGCGGTATCAACAGCGCAGCACCGCGGTCAGACAGATACGCGGCATTGCGGGTCTGGTGATCATCAGCGGCGTACGGGAACGGCACCAGGATGCTGCCGACTCCGGCCACTGCGAGTTCGGTGATAGTGGTCGCCCCGGCGCGGCAGATCACCAGATCGGCGTTGCCATATCGCAGGGCCATGTCATCAATGAAATCAACGATTTCAGCATCGACACCGGCGTTGCGATAGGTGTAACGCAATGCTGCCAGATGCGCCTTGCCCGCTTGATGTGTCACCACCGGTCGTTCAGCCTGCGCCAGCAGCGCCAGCGCTTGCGGCACCGTGACATTGAGTGCCTTGGCGCCGAGGCTGCCGCCAACCACCAGAACCCGCAACGGACCACTGCGGTTGGCAAAACGCGCCTCGGGTGGCGGCAGGTTGACGATGTCGGTGCGCACCGGATTGCCGGACCAGATCACATCGATGCGGCCGTTGAACGCATCGGGAAACGCTGCAAGCACGCGATCGGCAACACCGGCGAGCACGCGGTTGGCCAGACCCGGCACCGCATTCTGTTCGTGGATCAGCAATGGCTTGCCCAGGAGCGCCGCCATCATGCCGCCGGGAAACGCAGCGTAACCACCCATGCCCAGTACCACGTCGGGCCGGTGGCGGAAAATCGCCTTGGCGCTTTGCCAGAACGCAATCAGCAAAGACGCCGGCAGCAACAGCTTGCGTAACAAACTTTTGCCGCGCACACCGCCAAAGCGGATCCATACCGTCGTGTAACCGTACGGCGGCACCAGGCGCTCTTCCATGCCGCCACGTGCACCCAGCCAGACCACGTTCCAGCCGCGACCGCGTAATACTTCGGCCACAGCCAATGCGGGAAAGATGTGACCACCGGTGCCGCCGGCCATGACAAGAATGGTCAGGCTCATACCGTGAACCCCCGCATCAGTTGCCGATTCTCCCAGTCAATCCGCAACAGAACCGCCAGCGCGCAGCAGATCGCCAAAATCGCACTGCCGCCGAACGACAACAGCGGCAGCGTCAGCCCCTTGGTCGGCAACATGCCCATGTTGACGCCCATGTTGATGATGGTCTGCACACCGATCCACAGGCCGATGCCCTGCGCCACCAGCGTGGCATAAGGCCGTTCGAGCTCACCCGCCCGACGACCGATGGCAAAGGCGCGCCACACGATCCACGCGAACAGCAGCGTCAGCACCAGCACGCCGGCGAAGCCCAGTTCCTCGGCAATCACCGCCAACAAGAAGTCGGTGTGCGCTTCCGGCAGGTAAAACAGCTTTTCGACACTGGCGCCGAGCCCGACACCAAACCATTCGCCGCGGCCGAACGCAATCAGCGCATGCGATAACTGATAACCCTTGCCGTACGGATCAGCCCACGGATCCATGAATCCGATCACGCGCTGCATGCGATAAGGGCTGCTCCAGATCAGCAGCAGAAAACCGATGACCAGCATCACGATGAGGCCCGCGAATAAACGCCAGTTCATGCCGCCGAGGAACAGGATGCCCATCGCTATCACGGTAATCACCGCAAACGAGCCAAAGTCGGGTTCGCGCAGAAGCAATCCACCGGTGAGCAGCATCACGCCGGCCATCGGCAGAAAACCCTTGCGCAGGCTGTGCATGAATGCCGCCTTGCGCGCGGTGTAATCGGCGGCATAGAGCACCGCGCACAGCTTCATCAACTCAGACGGTTGCAGGTTGGCAATGCCGAGTGACAGCCAGCGCCGGCTGCCGTTGACTTCGCGGCCGATCCCCGGAATCAGCACCAGTGTCAGCAGCACAAGGCCGATCACAAACAGGATGGGCGCTGCGCGCTGCCAGATGCGCAACGGCACCTGGAACACGATGGCCCCGGCCACCAGACTCACCAGCACATAGGCGGCATGGCGCGACAGGTAATAAAACGCATTGTTACCGGTGCTGCGACTGGCTTCTGCGATCGCGATGGACGCCGAATACACCATGACCATGCCGAATCCGAGCAGCAAAACAGTAACCCAGATCAGCGCGCTGTCGTATTCCTGAACCACATTGCGCTGGCCCAGCGGCTGGTTGATGGTCGCGTAGTAGCGGCTCACGCGAACCTCCGCTGCAATGCCGCCACTGCGGCAGCAAACACTTGTGCGCGATGGATGTAATTGCGGTACATGTCATAACTGGCACAGGCCGGCGACAGCAGCACTGCATCGCCCGATTGCGCGGCTTTGAACGCCAGTTCCACTGCCTCTTCCATGTCAGCAGCACGCAGCACCGGCACCTTGGCGCCGATGGCCTCGGCGATGCGCGCCGCATCACGGCCGATCAGCACCACGGCGCGTGCCCGGCGTTGCGCCGCCGCCGCCAGCGGCGTGAAATCCTGTCCTTTGCCATCCCCCCCGGCAATCAGCACCACCGGTTGCGGCATGCCGTCCAGTGCGGCAACCGTGGCGCCGACGTTGGTTCCTTTGGAATCGTCGTAAAACCATATGTTATTGATTTTATTGATATTTTTTACACGATGCGGCAGCCCGTCAAAAGCCAGCCAAGCCTTGGCAATCGCCGCATCATCAACACCGATCACACGGCACAGCGCACCCGCCGCCAGTGCATTGGCGGCATTGTGCAAACCGGCAACGCGCAGCGCGGCAACCGGCGCCAGCGCGGCATCGCCGCGCATAAGCGTTTGCGTGTTGCCCGTGCCACCGATACCCCAGGCTTCGACTTCCCGCGGCACATCCAGTCCGAAACGCACCACCCGGCGTGCAGGCAATGCCATGCCGTCGCTCCATGCATCCTGACGATTGAGCACCTGCGTGCCGTTGCCAGCAAAGATGCGGCTTTTGGCAGCGGCGTATTCCCGGATGCCCTCATAACGATCAAGATGGTCTTCGGAAAGATTCAATACCGTCGCCGCGCGCGGCTGCAGCGATATCGTGCTTTCCAGTTGAAAACTCGACAACTCCAGCACAAAGGCTCCCGGTAGCGGCGCACCCTCTTCAATTTCCGTCAGCGCGTCCAGCACCGGCAAACCGATATTCCCCGCCACCACCGGCCGCAACCCCGCCGTTTTGCAGATTTCACCGGCCAGTGCGGTCACCGTACTTTTGCCGTTGGAACCGGTAATGGCAATCACCGGCGGTGCATCACCGCGTGCAGCCAGCGCCTGCGCGAACAGCTCGACATCGCCCACCACCGGCACGCCTTTTGCCGCTGCCTGCGCCAGTGCACCGCTGCGCCGGTCCACACCGGGACTCACCGCGATGATGTCAACATCGCTGACATCCGGCGCCACGCCCAGCGCGAGCGGAATCTGCGGCAGCTCGCTGCGCAGTGTGGCTGCATGCGGAGGCGCTGCGCGACTGTCCGTCGCGCGCACGTCGGCGCCGCAGCGCTGCAGCCAGCGCGCCATCGACAACCCGGTATCACCGAGACCAACGACCATTACGCGTGCACCCTTGAGATCAAACATCAATTCCGGTTTCGCATTCCGTTTTGCATTCCCTGCTACCGCAACTTCAGCGTCGACAGACCGATCAGCGCCAGCATCATCGTGATAATCCAGAAACGCACTGGGTAGTTTTGGCTGCGGCCGCCATGTCGCGCGAGCGCAACATGGCTTAACCTGCCAAGCAGGTTAGCCTTCGCCGAAACCACCCCGTCGTTCGCTTTTCTGTTCATCTATCTCAATTTCAGTGTCGAGAGCCCGATTAACACCAGCATCATCGTGATGATCCAGAAGCGAACGACGACCTGGTTTTCTTTCCAGCCTTTCAATTCATAGTGGTGATGCAGCGGCGCCATGCGGAATATGCGTTTGCCGGTGAGCTTGAATGAAGCCACCTGCAGCATCACCGACAGGGTTTCGACGACAAACACGCCGCCCATGATGAACAGCACGATTTCCTGGCGCACGATGACGGCGATGGTGCCCAGCGCAGCACCCAGTGCCAGCGCGCCGACATCGCCCATGAACACTTCCGCCGGATAGGCGTTGAACCACAAAAACGCAAGGCCGGCGCCGGCCAGCGCGCCGCAGATCACCGTCAGTTCGCCGGCCCCCGGGATGTACGGGAACGCGAGATACTTGGCAAACACGGCATTGCCCGCCACGTAGGCAAAAATGCCCAGTGCACTGCCGACCATCACCGTGGGCATGATCGCCAGACCGTCCAGTCCGTCGGTCAAATTGACGGCATTGCTGGTGCCCACAATCACCAGATAGGTCATGGTGATGAACCCGATGGCGCCCAGCGGGTAAGTCACCTGCTTGAAAAACGGCACAATGAATTCGGTCTGCGCCGGCAGATTGGTCGAGTAAGCAATAAATACCGCCGCACCGAGGCCAAGCACTGACTGCCAGAAAAACTTCACCCGCGCCGGCAGCCCTTTGGGATTGCGATGCACCACCTTGCGGTAATCGTCAACCCAGCCGATGGCGCCAAATCCCATGGTCACGACCAGCACTACCCAGACAAAACGGTTCCGCAGGTCTGCCCACAGCAGTGTCGTAATAATGATCGACACCAGGATCAGCGCACCGCCCATGGTCGGTGTTCCGGCTTTGATCAGATGGGTCTGCGGACCATCGTCGCGCACTGCCTGACCGATTTTGTACGCTGTCAGCCTGCGGATCAGTGCAGGTCCGACAATGAACGAGATCATCAGCGAGGTCAGACAAGCCAGCACCGCGCGCAGCGTCAGGTAACTGAACACATTGAAGGCGCGGACATACTGTTCCAGCCATTGCGCCAGTTCAAGCAGCATTGCCTATGTCCCCGCCGTTGAAGTTTCGATGGCGCGCACCACACGTTCCATCTGCATGAATCGCGACCCTTTCACCAGCAACGCGGTCTGCGCGCCGAGGGCATTTTCGATATCAGCAAGCAGATCCTCGATACGCTGGTAATGGCGGGCGCCCTCGCCAAAGGCGCGCACCGAGACCGCGGCGAGCTCACCCAGCGCGTACATCCGGTCGATACCGGCAGCACGCGCGTAAGTGCCGACCTCCTCGTGAAACGCCGCACCCTGTGCGCCGACTTCGCCCATATCACCGAGCACCAGCAACTTGCGCCCGGGCGCCCGCGCCAGCACGTCGATCGCCGCGCGCACCGAATCGGGGTTGGCGTTGTACGTGTCATCGATCAGCAGCGCCCCATGGCGTGCGGTTTTGACCTGCAGCCGGCCCTTTACGGCAACAAAACGGGCCAGCGCACGCACACAGGAGTCCATTGATGCGCCTGCCACCGTGGCAGCGGCAATCGCAGCCAGTGCATTGCGCACGTTGTGTTCGCCGGCCAGCGGCAGATCAAATTCGGCCGGTTCTTCGGGCGTAACCACATCAAGGTGCGCCAATCCTGTCTGCATCCTGCATTGCGCTCGCACGCTGGCCGCATCCCGCAGTCCGAAATCGCGGACATGGCGCGCTCCGGCAGCGGCGCGCCAGACACCGGCATGGGCATCATCGGCATTGACCACCGCCACACCGTCCTGCGGCAGCGCACTGATCAGGCTCGCATGTTCGGCGGCCACATCCGCAACCGTATGCATGAACTCCTGATGTTCGCGCTGCGCGTTATTGATCACCGCAATCGTCGGCGCGACGATAGCGGCCAGCTGCGCAGTTTCACCGGGATGGTTCATGCCGATCTCGACCACGGCGACACGGTGCGCCGCGCGCAGTGCAAGCAAAGTCAGTGGCACACCGATATGGTTGTTGAGATTGCCGCGAGTGGCCAGTACTGCTGCATCGCCGAAATGCGCGCGCAAACAGGCGGCGATCATTTCCTTGACTGTGGTTTTACCGTTGGAACCGACGACCGCAACCAGCGGAATCTGAAACTGCCGGCGCCAATGGGCGGCCAGTGTCGCCAGCGACGCCGTGGTGTCCGTCACCACGGCCAGCGGCAATCCCGCTGCGTCGGGTACATGTGTGTGATCCACCAGCGCGGCGACAGCGCCCGCGGCGGCGGCACGGCCGATAAACTCATGCCCGTCGTAACGCTCGCCCCGCAAGGCAATGAACAAATCGCCCTTCTTTGCGGTGCGGCTGTCCGTGCATACATCCTCAAACCGCGCATCGGCGCCGCGAAGTTCGCCGCCGAGCACCGCTGCTGTCTGGGCCAGGCTCATCACCTTTTGCTCCCGGAGAGCGCAGCGCGCACGACCGCGGCGTCGCTGTATCGCCGCTTCACGCCGCCGATTTCCTGGTAACGCTCATGTCCCTTGCCGGCAATCAGCACAATGTCGCCGCGGCGCGCCCGCGCCAGCGTCTGCATAATGGCCTGTCGCCGGTCGACGATCTGCTGGTGTTTCCCGGCAACGCCTTCGGCAATGTCGGCGATGATGGCCACCGGATCTTCATGACGGGGGTTGTCGCTGGTAATGATCACTTCATCAGCCAGGCGCGAGACCACGGCGCCCATCAACGGCCGCTTGCCGCGATCTCGGTCACCGCCGCCGCCGAATACGCAAAAAAGCCTTGAACCTTGTCCTGCCGCCGCACGCAGGCTGCATAGCACTTTTTCCAGCGCATCCGGCGTATGCGCGTAATCGACGATGACCAGCGGCGCGCGACCTCCACCATAACGCTCCATCCGCCCCGGCGCCGGCTGAACTTTTTCCAGCGCTGCAACCGACAGATCCAGACCGACATCGCTGGCCAGCAGCGTCGCCAGCGAGCCAAGCAGGTTCGCTGCATTAAAACCGCCGATCAACGGACTGTGTAACGTTGCCCGACCCCAGGGTGAAGCAATGTCAAATGAAACGCCATCCAGACCGACGCGCAGGTTTTTGCCTTCAACACAGGGGGTTTTCGCGCGCTTCCCCCGCAACTGGAAACCATAACCGAGCACTTTCGCGCGTTTGTGCTTCCAGCACTGGGTCAGTTCGCGCCCGAATGCATCATCGAGGTTAAGTACAGCATGGCTCAATGTCGGGCAGCGAAAGAGCTTGGTTTTTGCAGACTGATAACGCCGCATCGTGCCGTGATAATCGAGATGATCACGGGTCAGATTGGTCAGCATTGCGACATCAAATTCAACGCCGGCCAACCGGTCCTGATCAAGGCCGATCGACGAAACTTCCATACTCACTGCACGTGCGCCGGCATCTGCCAGCGTGCGCATGCGTGCATGCAGCGTTATCGCATCCGGCGTGGTGTTGATGGTGTGGGTCTGCGCACCCAGGCGGCCAGGAAATCCGCTGCCCAGCGTGCCAATCACCGCACATTTGCGTCTGGCACAGGTCAGCGACTGCGCAATCCACTGGCTGCACGACGTTTTGCCATTGGTGCCGGTGATACCGACTGTCCACAGTTTCACGCTCGGTTTGCCGTACACCTCGCTGGCAATGACGCCGGCCTGTCGGCGCAACTGCGGTACGCCTAGATTCGGCACCCGCCAGCGCGGATTCCATGCATATCCGCCGCTGTCCCACAGTACTGATGCCGCACCGTTGGCGATTGCCTGTGCAATGTAATCACGGCCGTCGCGTGTTTCGCCGGGATAGGCGACAAAGGTGTCGCCCTTTCTGACTGCGCGACTGTCTGCCGTCAAACGATGCACACCAAGCCGGCCTACTGCCTGCAGGTCGAGACGAGCCGCGGGCATCACACTTCCTCCCGCACCAAGGGCGCGTCTTCCGGCATCAGCACTGTTGTTTTCCCGGGCGCATCCGGCGGCACTGCGAGCAGGCGCAGCGTGCCGGCAGCAACCTGACTGAACACCGGCGCTGCCACGGCGCCGCCGTAGTACTTTCCGGCGGAGGGCTCATCGATCATCACGGCGATCACCACACGCGGCCGTGTTGCCGGTGCCATGCCGACGAACGACGCCACATAACGATTGGTGGCATAGGCTTTGCCCTCAAGCTTGTGCGCAGTTCCCGTCTTGCCGGCAACCGTATAACCCGACACCTGGGCGCCTGGCGCAGTGCCGCCGGGCTGCGCCGCCAGCTCGAGCATTTTGCGCACCGCGAGCGCGGTTTGTGCTGACACCACGCGTGTGCCCTGCACCGGGCTGTCGCGTTTCAGCAGGGTCACCGGATGCAGCATGCCATCAGACGCGAATATGGTGTACGACCGCGCAAGCTGCATCAGCGATACTGATATGCCATAACCGTACGACATCGTCGCCTGTTCAATCGGCTTCCATGTCGCGTAACCGCGCAACCGTCCAGACACTTCACCAGGAAATCCCGAGCGCGGCGGCAAACCAAAGCCGGCGCGATTAAACAGACTCCACAACGCTTCAGATGGCAACGCCAGCCCCATTTTGGCAGTACCAACATTCGAGGATTTCTGGATCACCTGCGCCACTGTCAGCGCGCCTTGCGGATGCGCGTCATGAATTGTGCGATTACCGATGGTCAACTGCCCAGGTGCGGTCTGGATGATCGTTCCGGGTTGGTACAACCCTGCCTCCAACGCCGCTGCCGCAGTAAATGGCTTAAGCGTCGAGCCCGGCTCGAACAGGTCGGTGACTACGCGATTGCGGGTGCGGCGCGGATCCAGATTGCCTCGGTTATTGGGGTTGTATGCCGGCAGGTTCGCCATCGCCAGAATCTAGCCGCTTTCGGCATCAAGCACGACGATGCCGCCGGCCTTTGCGCGATGCGCAGCAACCGCTGCTTTGAGTTCGCGGAACGCAAGGTACTGGATACGTGCGTCTATCGACAAACGCAGTTGTTGCCCGTTTTGCGGTATGCGTATGCTTTCGACGTCTTCGACAATGCGCCCCAGACGGTCCTTGATCACACGGCGGCTGCCGGGTTTACCGGCCAGCTTGTCTTCGAATGCGAGCTCCAGCGCCTCCTGACCTTTGTCATCCACACCGGTGAACCCGATGATGTGCGACATCACCTCGCCCGCCGGGTAATAACGGCGATGCTCGCGCTGCAGAAAAACACCGGGAATGCCCAGTTGCACTACGCGCTCCGCCTGTTCCGGAGGCAGCTGCCGTTTCAAATAGACGAATTCACGCCGGTTGTCGGACAACTTGGCGCGCAACTCATCGTTGCTGATTTCCAGCAGTTTGGCGAGCTTGCGCAGATCAGCGGGCTCGGCTTCGATATCGGCAGGACTGGCGGCGACTGATTCCACCGGTGTTGAAATCGCCATCGGCTCATTGTTGCGATCAACAATCATGCCGCGGCTGGCGCCGATTTCGATAACCCGCGAATAGCGGGACTCACCTTTGCGCTGCAGGAAATCGTTGTTCAGCGCCTGCAGCCACAACGCGCGCCCGGCAAGCGCGATAAACCATGCCGCGAGCAGCAACAGCAGCAGGTTTGCGCGCCACGTTGGCAGGCTCGGCGACGGCTGCCGGGTTGTTGCCGGCTTCATGGCCGTGCCTCCGCGCGTGGCGCCGGCACCACTTCAACGCGATTGGCCGCCGGCAGTCGCATGTTCAGTTCGCGGGTCGCAATGCGCTCAATCCGCCCATGCGTACCCCAGGTTCCCTGCTCAAGCTGCAACTGGCCCCATTCGACGTCCAGATGCTTCGTTGCCACCTGCTCCTTCTGCAGTTCGACATACAGTTTGCGCGCCTTGTGCTGCGAAGCCACCAGTCCCAGCGCGCAGGCGATCAGCGCCCCCATCAGGATAAACACAAGGCGCGCCGTCATGCCGCCACCGCCGCAGTACGCTCAGCAACGCGCATTACCGCGCTGCGCGCGCGCGGATTGGCTGCCAGCTCTGCACTGCCCGCACGCTGCGCACGGCCGATCAGGCGCATCCGCGGCTGCGGCAGATCACGGGCACGTACCGGCAGACGCGCCGGCAGATGATCAGCCCGTGACTGATCGCGCATGAAGCGCTTGACGATGCGATCTTCCAGCGAATGAAAAGCGATGATCACCAGCCGGCCCTGCGGTCGCAGCAGGGCTACGCATTGCGGCAGCACTAGCGATAGCTCCTCAAGCTCCTGATTGACGTGAATCCGTAAAGCCTGAAACGTGCGCGTCGCCGGATCCTGGCGTGGCTCGCGCGCGGGAACGGCTTCTGCCACGATCGCGGCAAGTTGTCGTGTGGTGTCAACAGGTCCCCGCGTCCGAGCCGCAACAATCGCTGCTGCAATCTGTTTAGCAAACCGTTCTTCGCCATGATCCCTGATGACCTCCCTGATCTTTGTCTCTTCTGCCGTGGCCAGCCATTGCGCCGCGCTGATGCCGTGCCCCGGATCCATACGCATGTCGAGCGGCGCGTCGTGGCGAAAACTGAAACCGCGACGCGCATCGTCCAGCTGCGGCGACGACACGCCGATATCCAGCAGCACGCCGTCGACCGCCGTCACACCCTTCTCCCGCAGTACCGCAACCGTCTGACTGAACGCGCTGTGCAGGATGGTGAAGCGCGGATCGCTCACCGCGCGACCTGCCTGCACCGCTTCGGGATCGCGATCCAGCGCCACCAATCGCCCTCCTTCACCCAGCTGTTCCAGAATCAGGCGGCTGTGCCCGCCCCTGCCAAACGTGCAATCGACATAAGTGCCGTCGGACCGGATGTTCAATGCTGCCAAGGCTTCCTGCGCGAGCACCGCGGCATGCGCGCCGCTGGTCACAAAGAGAAGCCCTCCAGCTCCGCCGGCAAACCGCCGGCGCCGAAACTGCCCGCGCTGTCGATCAATTGCGTCCAGCGTTCGTCATTCCACAATTCGAATTTGCGACCTTGCCCGACCAGCACCACGCTTTTTTCCAGCTGCGCGAAACGCCGCAGCTCGGGTGAAATCAGCACGCGTCCGGCGCTGTCGATGTCGACATCAACGGCAAAGCCGATCAGGCGCCGCTGCAGTTCACGCACGCGCGGATCGAGATTGGACAGGCCTTCGAGTTTTTGCTGGATGAGTTCCCAGTCGGGCAGCGGATAAACCAGTAGGCAATGATCCGCATCAGCGGTGATCACCAGGTGACCCGCGCAACGTTCGAGCAGCGCATCGCGATGGCGCGCCGGAACGGCGAGCCTGCCTTTGCTGTCGAGATTGAGTTGTGCGACCCCGCGAAACACGCTTCCCCCTTGACCGCGGAAGCCCTGCACAGCCGGAGGTCCGGCAGGCATTTCTCCCACTTTCTACCACTTCATCCCACTATAAATAACTGGGCGAAGCCGGTCAAGGGTCGAATTACCAAATTCCTTTTTAATGACAATGACTTACAGCAACTTGTTGATTCCTGGTTTTAGTGTTTTTTCTTGTAGTAATAAATCAATAAAAACAACAGGATATTGCGCGTACTGAAAGTAGCGCATTAAGTAAATATGCTTAAAAATCAGGCAATTACAGCGAATTGACGTCATCAGCGCCCGACCCTACTGCTGAATCGCCTTGAGGAAGGGTGAAGCTGGCCGGTAAGCCGGGTTCTGTCGTGGACAGCCATTCCTCTGGGCCGCACATTACTGCACGGCTCAAGCCACCTACCCGCAAGCTCGGCGGGACGCGTCAACGCTTGCCTATTCGGTGTTGCTCCGGGTGGAGGTTACCGCGTTTCACCCCGCAGGTCGGGCCGGGTAGCGCGCACGTTGCCGCACTCACCACCCACCGCCCCGCGGACTCGTCTCTGTGGCCCTGTTCCTCGCCTCACGGCGGACGGGCGTTACCCGTCACCCTACCCTGTGGAGCCCGGACTTTCCTCTATGCATGGCACGGACAGGTTGCCCCATCCGGTTTGTTCCACACACAGCGACTGCCTGGCCAGCTTCGCCGCGGATTTTATCATTGGGACACGCACCGCCCCCGCTTTTCTTCCGGTGCGCCCCGTCCGCTGCATCTCGCCCACCTCAGCACGCCGGCCGCGCACGCACCGCCTCCAGCAAATGGTGAAGATGATGATCATGCACCCCCAGCGCATCGAGATGTTGCAGCGTGTTCACCAGATAATCCACGTTGGGCCCACGCTCACCGCAGCAGCCCGCGATGATTGCGGCCGCAACATCCACCTCCAGCGCCCCGGCATAGCTGGCATGACGGCGATTGGCGAGAAAAGTCAACGCTGTCCGGCGCTGCGCATCGATGATCACCGGCAACAGCCGTGGCACATACACCCGCCGTCGCATTTCCTGCCGCCATAGCAACTCCAGTACGGCGGGAACATCGGTTGCGGCAACACGGTAGGCCGTGCCCCTGCAGGCGCCACCGCGATCCAGCCCGAGCACCAGTCCCGGCGCGGATACCGTGCCACGGTAGCGGCTGGAATAAATGCAAAAAGAACGGTGGTAACCGCGCAGCAACGCCGATGCCGCCGTTTTCGGCTGAAAACCCGGATTCCACATCAGCGAACCGTAGGTGAACAGCCACAGGTCGCCTCGCGGCAGTTCAAGCTGACTGTAATGAAACGGATCATCCGGCGGCAGCGGCTCGGCTGCGCTGTAATCAGGGCGCTGCGGCGGGGACGCGCTCAAGAGCCGGCCATCCTCCACTGGATCGTCGTGCCGGCACGCATCGGCACCAGGGTGTCGGCGCCGAAGGAAACGCTGTCCGGCACCGCCCACGATTCGCGCACCAGCGTGATTTTTTCCGTGTTGCGCGGCAGTCCATAAAAATCCGCGCCGTAATGACTGGCGAATCCCTCCAACCGGTTCAGCGCGCCCGCTGCTGCGTAAACCTCGGCGTACAACTCGATGCCGGCGTGCGCGGTGTACATGCCGGCGCAGCCGCAGTCATTTTCCTTGGTATGCCGCGCGTGCGGCGCGCTGTCAGTGCCGAGAAAAAATTTCGGATTGCCGCTGACAGCCGCGGCCACCAGTGCCGCACGGTGCGTTTCACGTTTAAGGATCGGCAGGCAGTAGTTATGCGGACGCACACCACCGGTAAACAGCGCATTGCGATTGAGCAGCAGATGCTGCGGCGTCAGCGTCGCAGCAATCCGTGCCGGCGCTGCCGTCACAAACGCTGCGGCTTCACTCGTGGTGATGTGCTCCATCACCACCCTCAGCCCCTGAAAACGTTCAACCAGCGGCGCCAGTGTGCGCTCAATGAACATGCGTTCGCGGTCAAACACATCGACATCCGCATCCGTCACTTCGCCATGCACCAGCAGCGGCATCCCGGCCTTTTCCATCGCTTCCAGCACCGGAAAACATTTTTCCATTGCAGTCACGCCGGAATCGGAATTGGTGGTGGCGCCCGCCGGATAATATTTCACCGCATGCACCGCGCCGCTGTTTTTCGCTTTGTCGATTTCTTCGGGCCGCGTGTTGTCGGTCAGATAAAGCGTCATCAACGGCTCGAAGCGGCTGCCCGCGGGCAGCGCCGCGCGGATGCGGTCGCGATACGCCAGGGCGAGCTCGGTGGTGGTCACCGGCGGCTTCAGGTTGGGCATGACAATGGCGCGCGCAAAACGCGCCGCAGTATGCGGCAGCACGTCGCGCATCGCCGCACCATCGCGCAGATGCAGATGCCAGTCGTCGGGACGGGTGATGGTCAGGGTGTTCATGACGTCATGTATGTTAAACGGCGCATCACCAACAGTAAATTGCCGCAATCCGGATATTTCAAAATCAAACCCCACCCTTCAGTTCCAGCGCAAGCTTGTACAGCGCATTGCGGTTGCCCCCGGTAAGCCTGACGCCCAGCGCCACCGCCTGCTTCAAAGGCAATTCATCGAGCAGGATTTTCAGCACGGCCTCAACGTCAACCGCCTCCGGCGCCGATGCCGCATCCGCACCCTCGACCACCAGCACAAATTCGCCGCGCCGGTGATTGTCATCAGCCTGCAGCCATGCAGCGGCTTCATCCAGCCGGCAATGATGCAGGGTTTCGTGAATCTTGGTCAGTTCGCGGCCGATGACCATGCGCCGCGCGCCGCCCAAAGCCGTGCATAGATCAACCACACAATCGGCCACGCGATGCGGCGCCTCGTAAAACACCAGCAAAGCCGTCTGATCCGCAAGCTCCGCCAGCACACGGCGGCGCTCAGAGGCGCGCGATGGCAGAAAACCGCAGAACAGAAAACGGCTGGCCTCGAACCCGCTCGCCGACAACACTGCCGCCGCCGAATTCGGCCCGGGAATCGGCACCACCGGATACCCTGCTTGCCGAACCGCGCCAACCAACTGCGCACCTGGATCGGCAATGGCCGGCGTGCCGGCATCGCTGACCAGCGCCACCGTTTTGCCTTCGGCCAGCAGCGCTGTAACCCGTTCCGAAGCACGCCGTTCGTTATGTTCATGCACCGCGAGCAGGCGGCCGGCGATGCCATGGCGCTCCAGCAGCCGCATCGTCACCCGGGTATCCTCGGCGGCAATGACATCGGCCGACTTCAGCACTTCCAGTGCGCGCAGTGTAATGTCGCCGAGATTTCCGATAGGCGTGGCGACTACATATAATGTCGCCCTGTTCACCACTTCCACCATGATTCCGTCACCTGTGTTTAAACCCTGCATCGCCGCCGGATGCGCCGGATGATTTCCCGCCGATTGCGGCGCATCGCCGTATCCGCATGCGCCGGCCTCGCCGCTTGCCTACTATACGGAGCGTCCGTTGCATTGGCCAGCGAAGCCGCGGCGCCAGCAGCTCCGGTTGCCGCAATCACGCAATCACCGCACATTGCGCTGCTGCTGCCGGTGAATTCAAAAATATTCGGTCGTCACGCGTCTGCGTTGCGCAACGGCTTTCTTGCAGCATCCGCGGCAGCAAGCCGCACCTTGCTGCCGGTACGCGAATATGCAGTGACCGAAAGCGTCGCCAACGTGCTGGAGGGGTATCGCACGGCCGTCGCTGCGGGAGCGCAGGTCATCGTCGGCCCGCTGACCCGTGATGCCGTCACCGCGCTGGCTTTCGGCGAACCAGTGCCCGTACCCACGCTGGCGCTCAACGTGCCCGAGAACACCGGGCGCGTTCCCGGCAATCTGTACATGCTGAGCCTGCAGATCGAAGCGGAAGCGCGGCAAGTCGCGCAACTGGCCTGGAATGACGGTCGTCGCTACGCGGTCACCATCAATGGCGGCAGCCCTGTGCAGCGCCGCATGCAATCCGCCTTTTCTGAAACGTTTTCGCGACTCGGTGGCCAGGTTGCTGATGCCGCCTATGCGCCTGCGCCGGATCAGCTGAAATCCATCGCGCGCGGCAGCGGATCCGCCGACATGTACTTTCTGGCGCTGGGCTACGCAGAAGCGCGAAATGTGCGCACGTATCTCGGCGCCAAGCCGGTCTATGCCACATCCACGGTACACGCGGGCGACCAGGGACCGCTGGCCGGGTTCGACCTCGCCGGCGTGAACTTCGTCGACATGCCCTGGCTGCTCGAGCCCAATCATGCCGCAGTCATGGTTTACCCGCGCCCCAAAACCCGCGGCACCATGGACCTTGAGCGACTGTATGCGCTGGGCATCGATGCCTGGCGTGTCGCCCAGTTGCTGCTTTCCGGCGCCCGCGACATCCATCTTGATGGTGTCACCGGGCGACTGTCGCTGGGCCCCGACGGACTGATCGAACGGGATCTGGTCACCGCACGGTATATCGACGGCCGGCCTCAGGCGGCGGACCAGGCTCAGCGCGAACCGGCACGGTGAACAGCCGTGGCGCGCAGGCCGAAATACTGGCCACCGACTTCCTCGTCAACAAGGGATTGCGCATCACAGAACGCAATTACCGCTGCCGTTTTGGTGAAATCGATATCATCGCGCGCGACGGTCGTACGGTGATTTTTGTCGAAGTGCGCAGTCGCTCCAGTGACGCTTTCGGCGGCGCAGCAGCCAGCATCACCCCGGCGAAACGCGAAAAGCTGCTGAAAACCGCGCGCCACTATCTCGCCGGCATGACCCCGCTGCCGCAGTGCCGCTTTGATGCAGTGCTGGTGACGGGAAGACCGCCGCGCATCGAATGGATACGCAATGCCATTGAAGGCTGATCCGGTGCAGCACAAAAAATCCGCAACCCCGTTAGCAGGGTGTTGAAAAACGCAGGAACATCACATCAATCAAGCACTATCGATTTTTCAACGCTCATAAAATCAACGGTTTGCACGCGTGTGCGCTTGGTCGCTACGCGCCCCGAAGGAAGTCCCCTTGGGGGGCTCCCCACGCCCTCGCGCATCACTTTTTCAACAACCTGTTAGGAGTACAATACGGCCACTATGGATTTGATCAGCCGCATCAGCGAAAACTTCTCCGAAAGCGCCCATCTCAAACTGCAGAGCATGGATGCGCTGGCCGCGCCAATCGCCTCCGGTGTGCAACTGATGGTGCGGTGCCTGCAGCAGGACGGAAAAATCCTCGCCTGCGGCAACGGCGGTTCCGCGGCCGATGCGCAGCATTTTTCCGCGGAACTGTTGAACCGGTTCGAGGTCGAACGTCCGGGACTGGCTGCAATGTCGCTGACCACCGACACATCGACGCTGACATCGATTGCCAACGATTACGATTACCGGCAGGTGTTTTCGAAGCAGGTGCGGGCGTTGGGTCATGCGGGCGATGTGCTGCTGGCCATATCAACCAGCGGCAATTCGCCCAATGTCGTTGCAGCGATCGAAGCCGCGCATGAATGCGGCTTGCAGGTTGTTGCACTGACCGGACGCAACGGCGGCAAGATGGGCGAGATGCTGAAGGAAGAGGACGTGCATATCTGTGTGCCGGCCACCAGCACTGCGCGCATTCAGGAAGTACATCTGCTGACGCTGCACTGCCTGTGCGACGGCATTGATTGCCTGCTGTTGGGCATCGAATAATTTTCGGGAGTTGAATAAATGCGTAATCTTTTGACAATGATCTGCCTCGCGCTGTTGCCTGTCCTCTCCGGATGTCTGGCAGTGGCGGCCGGCGGAGTTGCCGCCGGCTTCCTGGTTGCCGAAGACCGGCGCACGGTCGGCACCATCACCGAAGACCAGGGTATCGAACTGAAGGTTTCAAACCGGATCGACGAAAAAGTGAAGGACGGTCATGTCAACGTCACCAGCTTCAATCGCACTGTGCTTCTGACCGGTGAAGTGCCCACTGAGGCCGCCAAAACCGATGCTGAGCGCATCGCGCGCGCCGTGGACAACGTACGCAGCGTATTCAATGAACTGCGGGTGTCAGGCAATACTTCCCTGCAGGCACGCACCAACGATTCCGTGCTGACCTCCAAAGTCAAGGCGCGTTTTGTCGATGCCCGGAAGTTCAGCCCGGTACACGTCAAAGTTGTTTCGGAAAACGGCGCCGTATACCTGATGGGGCTGGTCAAACGCCAGGAAGCCGCAGATGCCACCGAAGTGGCGCGCACCACCGGCGGCGCACAGAAAGTGGTCCGGGTTTTCGAATACCTGGATTAACAGGATCATAAATAGTCAATAAAAACAATTACTTATTGATTCATGGGGGCGTCTGCGGACGCCCCTGTCGCTTCAGGAAACGCATCATCGTACCGATAGCCGGCAATTTCTCATACAACTCTTCCGCGGCATCCCAGTAGTCGCGGTGTTCGCTCACCAGCCCTGTCGCATCAAAAGTGAGCAGACTCGCGCCATGTATGCATTGCACGACCTGCGGCTGCCAGCGCCGAAAACGGAATTCGAAATTCCAGGTCAGCAGCGCACGCTGCCCATCAAGTAAACGGTCGCGCACGATAAAGCGCGGTGCGTCAAGTTGATCGAACATGTGGCTGAAAATCGACTGTAACGGATCCACTCCGCGCACATCGTTGAACGGGTCCTTGAAGCGGCAGTCACCCGCATAAAAACGCGGCAGGTCGGCAACCGACTGCGGCGTCAGTGTCTCAAAAAACCGCACCAGTGCATCAACACGGTCGCGCATCACAATCCCGTGCCTTTGCGCACCAGCGCAAAATACCAGCGGTACGGCAGCAAGCGCAGCAGTTTCAGCCACAGCGTAAAGCGCCGCGGGAAATGGATTTCAAAACGGCCGCGTTCAAACCCGGCCACCATTTCGCGGGCCGCTTCATCGGCACTGATCAGCGCCGGCATTTCAAACGTGTTTTTGTCGGTCAGCGGTGTTTTGACAAAACCCGGATTGATCAGATACACCCCGATGCCGCGTGGCGCGAGATCCATATACAGGGTTTCGCTGAGGTTGATCAGCGCGGCTTTGGTCGCACCGTAGACCAGTGCCGTCGGCAAACCGCCATAACCGGCGACACTGGACACGACGGCGATGCCACCGGATTTCTGCAGCAGCATCTGCTGCACGATCGCCGGAAGCGCGTTGAATACGCCGTTGAGATTGACATCAACCATCCGCCGCGCCATGCCTGCATCAAGCTCCCAGGCCCGCACCGGCTGATGCGTGCCGGCGCACAACACCACCAGGTCGACGCCGCCCCATGTCGCGATGATTTTCTGCAACGCCGGGGCGATGTCAGCTTCAACAGTGACGTCCAGCGGAACCGCCAGCGCACGTTCGCCATGCATCACGGCGGCGTGCTGCAGATCCTCGCTGCTGCGCGCGGACAGCGCAACCCGTGCGCCACGTTCCAGCAGCGCCCGGGCAAGCGCGGCGCCGATACCGCTGGACGCGCCGACGATCCAGACGCGCACATCACGCCAGTCGCTGATCGGGGGATTCAGGCTCATGACCGTTTGCGGAAACTCAGGGTCAATTCGCCCAGGCGCACGCCGAACTTGCTCATCACCGAACGATTGAGCATCACGCCGTCATCCATCTGGAACATCCAGTCGTCAAAATCAACCTCCCAGGTGCGGCCGTCGACTTCGAGCTTCAGCACATACTGCCAGCGCAGCGCGTTGCCCCGGGCTTCGCCGCGCGCCTCACCGACCACATCATCGGCAACGCCGCGATAGCGGTGCGCATCGAGCCGGGTGATCGTCCACACCCGCTTGCTGCGCGTGCCGTCGGAATATTCAAAGTCTTCATCCAGCGTGCCGGTATCGCCGCTCCATCTGGCATTGATCGTGACATGAAAGCGCTTGACGACATCACCGCTGCGGTCCTGGAATATGCCCCAGCCGTCGATGGTGCCGTTGAAATAACGGCGCAGGTCCAGCTCGGGCCGCTGGTCACGGAATTTTTCCACCGGCACCGATCCGCAACCTGCCAGGGTCACGGCCAGCACCAAAAGCAACAACAGTCGTTTTGTCATGCCAAGTCTCCTTTCATTTTGGGCCGTTGCGTACCGGACTCCAGCGCCGCCAGCCACAAACCCAGCGCTGCCAGCAATTTGATGGCGCACGGTACCAGCGCATAAACCAATGACAAAGCGCCCACCGGATCAGTCGCACTGCCGGGCACGTAACCCAGCCATTGCAGCAATGGCAGCGCAATGCCGGCAGCCAGCGCCAGCGCCAGTTTTTCCAGCAAATGCCACAACCCGAAGTACACGCCGTCCGGCCGCCCCGCCTGACCGGTGTCGTCGTCGATGACATCCGCCAGCAGCGATGCCGGCAGCGCCAGGTCGGCGCCGAATGCCAGCCCCGACAAAACACACACCACGGCAAATGCCACGACATCCCCGGGGCCGAGGAAATAAGCCCAGATGAATGCCGCGACCGCCAGCACCATCGCCAGCAGCCAGGCGCGCGCCTTGCCGACCGAGGCAGCGAGACGCACCCATAACGGCATGCCGGCGGCGCCGGCAACAAAATACAGCACCAGAAACATGGCCGTCAGATCAGGCCGACGCAGGACGTCGGCGACATAAAACAGCAACAGTGTCGCCGGAATTGCCGCCGCGACGCCGTTAATCAGAAAAACTGTCGCCAACCGGCGAAACCGCGGATTGCGCATCGGCGACCATAACCCGCTCACCGTCAGCCGCCGCATCCCGCCGAGCATCATCGATTGGGGGCCCACGGCGACCGTGATACCGACTGCAATCAGCAATAGCGGCGCGTACCCGGCACTGAACAGCGCCAGGCCTTCTGTCGCGCCGTATCGCTGTGCCAGAACTTCAGGTAATGCCGCAGCAAGCAGCACGCCGACCAGCGCAGCGCCACCGCGCGCTGCGCTGATGCGCGTGCGCTCGACGTAGTCCCGCGACAACGCGCTGCCCAATGCAAAATAGCTGATGCTGGCCGCGCTCAATCCCAGATAGACCAGGATCAACGACATCGCCAGCCACGACACCAGTCCGATGCCGCCGGCCGGCGGATGAAACAACAGAAACATCCCCGCCGCCACCACCGGCACTGCAGCGGCGAGCATCGCCTTGCGCCCGCCATAACGCGCTGGAATGCGGTCGGCCATCACACCGAGCAGCGGATCGCTGAACGCATCCAGTACGCGCACTGCCAGCAGCAAGGTGCCGATCAACGCCAGATCCAGCCCGAGCCCGGAATAAAATTTCGGCGCGTGCACGTAAACCGGCAGTGCCGCCGCGGCCAGCGGCAGCGAAGCGGCCGCGTACGCCGCCAGCGCAGGATTACTTAGGCGGGACATGGTTTCCCAGGAGCGCCGCCCGCAGATCCGGTGACTGGGTGCGCGGATCAAGCCAGATCGCGAAAAACCAGCGCGAAAACTCCGGGTCCTCGACCGCCCCGAGATAACCGGTCGCTGAATAAAACAGCGCACCGCGCCCCGGCACATGGATGCCGATCAGGCGGCTGTCGGGACCGACATCCGGAAACAGCTTGCGCATCGCCGCGCCCCAGCGCGCCAGTGTCGGCTCGTCACCGCCACCCAATCTGCGTATTTCCTCAACACTGGTTTCTGCAAGCTGGGCGCCGGTAATGCGACGCGCATAACGGATATCGAGCGCATACGGCGCTTGCGCCTGCCAGCGCCCGCTGGGCGACCACAACGCTGCATCGTAGACATGGAAGCCCCACCAGCGCAGCGTGCCTTGTCCGACCGGACGGCAGGTCTGCAATACATTGCACGCAGCGGCAGGCAGGTCCGGCGGCGCAGCGGCATGGGCCGACGCCGTCAGCAGCAGACCGAGCAATGCGGCTTTAAACATGGACCAGCAGCGCCTGCACCACGTCGGTGGCACGCGCACGAAACCCGGCTTCGCAATACGCCAGATAAAAACGCCAGGTGCGCATGAATCTTTTGTCAAAACCCTGCGCCTGCACTTCTGCCGCGACGGCGTTGAAGCGTTGATGCCAGCACCGCAATGTTTCGGCGTAATCCAGCCCGAATCCATGCATCCCGGCGACAGCCAACCCCTGCGTCACCGCCACTTCATGCAGCCGTTTTGGCGACGGCAACATGCCGCCCGGAAAAATATATTGCTGAATGAAATCGGTACCGGTGCGGTAGCGCTCGAACTTGGCATCGGCAATGGTGATTGATTGCACCAGCGCGCGGCCACCGGGCTTGAGGCGGTCACGCAGCATTGCAAAATAACCGGGCCAGTAGGATTCCCCCACCGCTTCGAACATTTCAATCGACACCACGTGATCAAACTGTCCTTCAAGATCGCGGTAATCCAGCAACTTCAGTTCGACGCGATCCTGCCGGCCGGCAGCGGCCATGCGCTTTTGCGCGTAATCCAACTGCGCCTGGGAAATGGTGATGCCGGTGACACGGCAACCGAAGCGCGCCGCATGTTCGGCGAATCCTCCCCAGCCACAGCCAACTTCGAGGATATGCTGTCCGGGCTGCGCTTCCAGTGCCTGCAGGATGCGCGCATATTTTGCCGTCTGTGCATCCGCCAGACTGCGCGTCATATCGCCATCGAACAGCGCCGATGAATACGTCATGCCCTGATCCAGCCACAGGCCATAAAAATCGTTGCCGAGGTCGTAATGGGCATGGATGTTTTTGCGGCTGCCGCGGCGGGAATTGGGCCGCAGCCAGTGGCGCAGCCGGTAGATCAGCGTTGCCCATCTGCGGCCATGGATGGCCTGTTCGATGGCCTGTTCGTTCAACGCGCCCAGCAGCAGCAGCTGCACCAGATCATCGGAATCAGCACGTCCTGCGATAAATGCCTCGGCCAGCCCGATATCGCCCTTGGTCAGCATGTCCTTGCAAACACCCCAGTCTGCCAACACCAGCGTGGCATGCGGCCCCGGTTGCCTGCCGGCAAACGCCAGCTTGCGGCCATCCGGGCAACGCAGTTCGATGCTGCCGCAGTGCAATCGCGACAGCAGTCTGAACATCCAGCGCGCGGCGGCAGGTTCGGCGCCGTTTTGGGCGATTTCGGTTTGCGCGTTCTCAGTGATTGCATTATTCATCGGGTGATTTTCTCCGCCGGCGGCAGGGGTTTCGAGTAAAACGGCACGCGCTTCAGCCACAGCCGCAGCGCGTGATAGTGGATGCGCAACACCACGCCCAGCGTCATCCATGGATAACGGAAAAAAGCATGCACCAGCGCATTTGCACACAGCGGTGCGGCGGTTCCGGCGATGCTGGTGATCAGGCGCCCGCCCCGCGCGTCGTCGTAATCGATGCGGAAAGTGCAGCGCTTGCCGTTACCAGTTTCAATTTCAGTGAAACGAAACCGGTACTGTCCGGTCACCGGAAAAAACGGCGACACATGAAACACTTTCTGCGCATGCAGCCAGTCGCCGGACATTATGGGCCGCGCGCCGTCGTGGGCCACCAGGTAGTGGTGATGCTCGCCGAAGGTATTGCTGACCGCCACCAGCACCGCGCGCAGCGCCCCGCTGCGGTCGTGGCACAGCCAGAAACTGACCGGATTGAACACATAACCCAGCACCCGCGGAAAAGTCTGCAGCCAGATCGCGCCGTCGGCGCAATCCAGTCCATGCCGCGCCAGCAGGCCGCGCAACCAGGGCTCCAGCGCACTGCCGTCGCGCGGACCGTGATCGGCGTCATGGAAACTGAACACATTCCAGCGGTTGTGCGACATCAGCGCCGGCCAGCGCGATGGCGGTGCATCAACGCGCAGGCGCATGAAAAAAACGCCATGCCGAAATGCATGCACCGCGGGCGACGTCCGGCGATGAATGACCTCGCCGGTGTACAGCAGTGCTGATTCATCGTGGCTCATGCCGCCGCCTTCAACTCGTCGGATTGCGCCTGCCACGGCGCCGTGACGCCCAGTCCTGCAGCCGCCGCCATGCCGGACTTCAAGCCGTCTTCATGGAAACCGTATCCGGTCCACGCGCCGCAAAACCAGGTGTTGCGCCGGCCCTGCATGGTTCGCAGCCGCGCCTGCGCAGCAATGCCCGACTGGTCGAATACCGGATGGGCGTAGGTGTAGCGATCGATGACGGATTCGGCGCGCGGTTCGGCGCCCGGATTCAGCGTCACGATCACCGGCTGGCGGAACGGCAACGGCTGCAACCTGTTGATCAGGTAACTCACACCTACCGGCCGGTCCTGGGCCACGCCATCAATCGCGTGATAGTTCCACGCTGCCCATGCCCGACGGGACCGCGGCAGGAAATTGCGGTCGGTATGCAGCACGGCGGCATTTTCCTGATAACGGATCGCACCGAGCACACTGCGCTCGGTCGCATCGGCATCGCCCAGCAAGCGCAAGGCCTGATCGCTGTGGCAGGCCAGCACCACGGCATCGAACGTCTGCTGTCCGCCGCCGGCCAGCGTCAGTGTTGCACTGCCCGGGCGGCGCGATATCGTTTCAACCGGTGCTTTGAGGCGAACCTCGCTGATCTTTGCCGCAAGCTTTTCGACATAGGTGCGGGCGCCGCCGACCACCGTCCGCCATTGCGGACGGTCGCTGATCTGCAACAGACCGTGATTGGCGCAGAACGAAAAAAATGTCTGCGCAGGATAATCAAGCATGGTTGCTGTCGGGCACGACCAGATTGCGCCGGCCATCGGCAACAGGTACCAGTCACGGAATGCGCGGCCATAACCACCGGCTTCGAGAAATTCTCCGAGCGTTGCGGAGTCCTGACTGCTGCGCGCAATCGCGGAAGCCTCGCGGTTAAAGCGCAGGATGTCGGACAACATGCCCCAAAACCGCGGCCGCAGCAGATTGCGCCGTTGCGCAAACACAGACGCCAGATTATTGCCCGCCCATTCGATGTTTTCAGCGGCAATGCGCACTGAAAATGACATGTCGCTGGCACAGGACGTCACACCGAGATGATCGAACAACGCGATCAGGTTGGGATAAGTGCGGTCGTTGAACACCAGAAATCCGGTATCGACCGGCGCGGTCACGCCGTCCAGCGTCACATCGGCGGTGTGGGTATGGCCACCGAGGTAGTCATTGGCCTCGAACAGGGTGACCTGATGAGCGCGTGACAGCAGCCAGGCTGCGGAGAGCCCGGAAATGCCGGCGCCGACCACGGCAATGCGCCGGCCTGCTGGGTGCTGTTGCATCCTGTTCATACCATTACTACCCCGAATCAAGCTGTTTGGATGTCCATGACAGAAATACCGGCTGCCGGCTGTGCTGCTGAATTGCCGGGAGGTGAGTTGACTTTGATTGCTTGTTGACCAATAATGTCCAGGTCAATGATGCATTTAAAGCGCTGAAAATCCCACATTTAGCTAATTATTACCACTTTTGTCCAAGACAATATGCAAGCCGCTGTCGACATTCCTGAAGATGCTCTCTACAACATCGCTGCCGTAGAACGCGATACCGGGCTGTCCAAGGA
>JAKFUJ010000314.1 GCA_021732805.1 Betaproteobacteria bacterium
TAATTGAATAAAATTGCATTCAGCAGTCGTGGTGCTGAGCTTGGAATGTCAGATGATGCGCCGCATGCAATACAGCGGTAGCAATATAACTGCTTGTTTATGCTGAAATTTCCACCGTCGTCCCGGCCGGGACGCGATCAAACAGATCCATGACATCCCGGTTACGCATGCGGATGCAGCCGATCGATCCCGGCACCCCCATGACTGCGGAGTCCGGACTGCCATGAATATAGATATAGCGGCGCATGGTATCGACATCCCCCAGCCGGTTGGATCCGACCTCACAGCCGGACAGCCAGAGTATCCGGGTCAGCATCCAGTCCCGCCCAGGAAACTGCGCTCCCAGTTCCGGCGTATAGATCTCCCCGGTCGGACGACGGCCGACAAATACCGCGTTCTCCAACTGACCGCTACCGATCCTGGCGCGAACGATATGGCGGCCCAGCGGCGTGCAGAAGCTGCCCTTGACCTGCCCTGTGCCCTTCAGCGCGCTGGAGATCGCGTAACTTTGCAGCAAACTACCCTGGTCATCGTACAAGTCCAGGATTTGTGATTTGATGTGGATGGCGATTTTCAATTTTTGCCGCGCCGCCGGGAAAAAAAATCCTGCAGCAGTTTAACTGCCTCATCAGCCAGCATACCGCCGCTGACCACGGCATGATGGTTCAGATGCGCATGGGCAAACAGGTCGATCGCGCTGCCGCAGGCGCCTGTTTTGGGATCCTTCGCACCGAAAAAAACCCGTGCGATACGCGCATGCATGATGGCGCCCGAGCACATTACGCAGGGTTCCAGCGTCACATAAAGGTCACAGTCGGCGAGCCGGTAATTGCCCAGCGTTTTGCTTGCGTCACGCATCGCCATGATTTCGGCATGCGCCGTCGGGTCGGTGCCGGCGATGGGCTGGTTATACCCGCGGCCGATGATAACGCCGTCTTTAACCACCACCGCACCCACCGGCACTTCGCCGGCCGCGCCAGCCCTTGCCGCCAGCTTCAGTGCTTCCTGCATGTGCGCCGTATCGCTCATGCGCAATCAGTTCGCGTCTAACGCGTTCCCGTAAAGTTCGGCTTTGAACCCGACCAGACGTTGCCTGCCGAGGTCGAGCACCGGCCGTTTGATCATCGATGGCTGCGCCAGCATCAGCGCAACGGCTTTGCGCTCATTTAGGCCTTGTTTGTCCGCATCAGGCAGCTTGCGGAAGGTGGTGCCGGCACGGTTGAGCAGGGCTTCCCAGCCCAGTTCCCTGCACCAGCTTTGCAGGCGTTCGGCAGCTATGCCTGCCGTTTTGTAATCGTGAAAAGCATATTCGATTTTCCGGCTGTCCAGCCAGACGCGGGCTTTTTTGACGGTGTCACAGTTGCGGATTCCGTAGAGAGTAATCGACAAATCAAACCTTTTGGGAGCGGCGGCTGACAGTTAACGGTCGTGTGACCAAGCCATAAAGCCGGGCACGCGTTGCGTCAGCGGCAAGTATCCAACTGTTATGCGTCACGGGCAACATTTCCCGGTTTTCGCAACCCGGGATACTGAAAAACAGTAACCCCGAAAGTAATCAGGACGGCATTTCAAGTGTTTCTGAAATACCGTCCCGATCTCCAGCTCACCGCTTTCGCCAGCAAATCTGTGTTCACGGGATGACGCAGATCCGCCTGATCCCGATCACCAGATACCCGGTTGATAATGCATCAGGGATGCGCCGGGGGAACGACATGCAATCCGGATTCATGCCAGGTCGAAGCGATCAAGGTTCATCACCTTGTTCCATGCCGCCACAAAGTCACGCACGAACATCGCCTGCGCGTCACTGCACGCATAAACTTCAGCAATGGCCCGAAGCTGGGAGTTCGAGCCAAAGACGAGATCAGCAACGGTACCCGTCCACCTGAGCTTGCCCGTCGTCCGGTCGCTTCCTTCCAGGATACCTTCGGAGGCGGCGGACTTCTGCCACTTCGTGTTCATGTCGAGCAGATTGACGAAGAAATCATTGGTCAATGTTTCCGGTCGCTGGGTAAAAATACCGTTTGCGGACTGACCAACGCTGGCATTCAGGGCACGCATGCCGCCGATCAGTACCGTCATCTCGGGCGCAGTCAGTGTCATCAACTGTGCCCTGTCCACCAGCAGTTCGGCCGCTGATCCCTCAAGCCCCTTGCGGGCGTAGTTGCGAAAGCCGTCTGCCATCGGTTCCAGCGGGGCAAACGCGTCCACATCGGTCTGTTCCTGCGATGCATCCATGCGTCCCGGCGAGAACGGAACCTTCACGGCATGGCCGCCCTTTTTTGCCGCTTCCTCGACGGCAGCGCAACCGCCAAGAACAATCAGGTCAGCCAGCGAAACCTGCTTGCCGGCAGACTGCGAGCCATTGAAATCTTTCTGGATCGCTTCCAGTTTCTGCAGGACCTTCGCCAGTTCTGCCGGCTGGTTGACCTCCCAATCCTTGTGCGGCGCAAGGCGTATGCGTGCGCCGTTGGCGCCGCCGCGCTTGTCGCTGTCACGGTAGGTCGCGGCCGACGCCCAGGCCGTCGTCACCAGCCGGGAGATGGAAAGTCCGGATGCGAGAATCCTTGTTTTCAGCGCGGCAATGTCCTGCTCATCGACCAATTGATGATCGACAGCGGGAATGGGGTCTTGCCAGATCAGTTTTTCCGCAGGCACTTCCGGGCCGAGATAGCGCGGACGCGGCCCCATGTCTCGATGCGTCAGCTTGAACCAAGCCCGCGCAAACGCATCGGCAAATTGCTCCGGATGCGCATGAAATCGCCGTGAAATTTTTTCGTAGGCCGGGTCGAAGCGCAGCGAGAGATCCGTGGTCAGCATGGACGGTGCGATGCGCTTGGACTTGTCGTGGGCATGCGGCACCGTACCTGCCCCTGCACCATCTTTCGGCATCCACTGATGCGCACCAGCCGGACTCTTCGTCAGTTCCCATTCAAAACCAAACAGGTTGTCGAAAAAGTTGTTGCTCCACTTGGTGGGTGTTGTAGTCCAGGTCACTTCCAGGCCGCTGGAGATGCAGTCGCCACCACTGCCTGTACCAAAGCTGCTTTCCCAGCCGAAGCCTTGCGCTTCGATGGGAGCGCCCTCGGGTTCGGCTCTCTTGTGTGACTCGGGCGCGGCGCCATGGGTCTTGCCAAAGGTGTGGCCGCCCGCAATGAGTGCCACCGTCTCTTCATCATCCATCGCCATGCGAGAAAAAGTATCGCGTATGTCCCGCGCCGCAGCGATGGGATCCGGATTGCCGTTGGGGCCTTCCGGATTGACATAAATCAGACCCATCTGAACGGCGCTGAGCGGGTTTTCCAGCTGCCGGTCGCCGCTGTAGCGTTTGTCTTCCAGCCACTTGCCCTCCGGGCCCCAGTAAATGTCTTCCTCCGGTTCCCAGATGTCCTCGCGGCCGCCGGCGAAACCGAAGGTCTTGAATCCCATCGACTCCAGAGCGACGTTACCGGTGAGGATCATCAGGTCAGCCCAGGAGATTTTGCGGCCGTACTTTTGCTTGATCGGCCAGATCAGACGACGCGCCTTGTCGAGGTTGACGTTGTCAGGCCAACTGTTCAGAGGCGCAAAACGCTGGCTGCCGCTCCCTGCGCCGCCGCGTCCATCAGCGATCCGGTACGTGCCTGCGCTGTGCCATGCCATGCGTATGAACAAAGGTCCGTAATGACCGAAGTCCGCCGGCCACCAGTCCTGTGTATCGGTCATCAGCGCATGAAGGTCTTTCTTCACTTCCTCCAGGTTGAGGCTGTTGAATTCCTGGGTGTAGCTGAACATCCCGCCCATGGGGTCCGACTTGGAGGAATGCTGGTGCAGTATTTTCAAATTCAGTTGATTGGGCCACCAGTCTGCATTGGCGCGCGTCCCGGCGATCGTGTTGTTGCGGGCACCGCCCGAAAACGGACATCTGCTTTCGTTTTCCATATGATCTCCTGTCGTTAATTACATGCTTTGCTCCTTTACAAAGTAATGCTTCGGCATACATCGGTCTAATTGATTTTAAGAAACTAATCAATAGTACGATCCTATGGCTGAAATGACCGGATTGCCGGTTCAGACAGGCCGCGATGGGTCAGCAAGCATCGCCGCGTCGAATGGCCCGTGGGACACGTGAAGGCGACTGTCCAGCAGGGGAAATGATGCTTATTGCCCCGTTACTGACAGTCAGTGACCCGCTCTATGCGGGCGGCAGCGATTTGCCCTGGTGTTGGTTGTCGCGGGCAACGTTTCTACAGGGTCGCATCCCCGCTATGCGGGGGCCCTGCTCCGCCTTCCTTACGACGCCCGCTCCGCACCGCCTGTGGCAAACATCCGATGTCCGGGTGTCGCGGGCAACGTTTCTACAGGGTCGCATCCCCGCTATGCGGGGGCCCTGCTCCGCCTTCCTTACGACGCCTGCTCCGCACCGCCGGTGGCAAACATCCGATGTCCGGGTGTCGCGGGCAACGTTTCTACAGGGTCGCATCCCCGCTATGCGGGGGCCCTGCTCCGCCTTCCGAAACGTTACTCCCATTCAATAGTAGCCGGCGGTTTTCCTGAAATGTCGTAGACCACACGATTGATGCCACGCACTTCGTTGATGATGCGATTGGACACCTTGGCCAGCAGGCTGTACGGCAGTTCGGCCCAGTGTGCGGTCATGAAGTCCGTGGTCTGCACCGCGCGCAAGGCAACGACGTATTCATAAGTCCGGCCGTCGCCCATCACGCCCACCGACTTGACGGGCAGGAACACGGCAAAAGCCTGTGCGGTTTTGTCATACCAGCCGGAGGCGCGCAGTTCCTCGATGAAAATGGCGTCGGCTTCGCGCAGCAGGTCGGCGTAATGCGCCTTGACCTCACCGAGGATGCGCACGCCCAGGCCCGGGCCCGGAAACGGGTGACGGAAGACAATGTCGCGCGGCAAGCCGAGCGCCAGACCGAGGTCGCGCACTTCATCCTTGAACAGTTCGCGCAGCGGCTCCAGCAGTTTCAGGTGCAGCGTATCCGGCAGGCCGCCGACGTTGTGATGCGACTTGATGGTGTGCGCTTTTTTGGTCTTGGCGCCCGCTGATTCAATAACGTCGGGGTAAATCGTGCCCTGCGCCAGCCATTTGGCGTTGGGCAGTTTTGCCGATTCGGCCTGAAACACCTCGATGAATTCGCGGCCGATGATTTTTCGTTTCTGTTCAGGATCGGTGACGCCGGCCAGGTGTTTCATGAATTGGTCGCGAGCATCGACATGAATCACTTTGACGCCAAGATTTTGCGCAAAGGCGGCCATCACCTGTTCAGCCTCGTTAAGCCGCAGCAGACCGTTGTCGACAAACACGCAGGTCAGCTGCTTGCCGATGGCGCGGTGTATCAGCGCAGCAGCGACCGAGGAGTCAACACCGCCGGACAAGCCGAGTATCACTTCTTCTTTTCCGACATCACGGCGGATGCGCGCAACGGCTTCGTCGACGTAGCCGGGCATGCTCCAGTCGCCTTTGAGTCCGCAGATGCCCAGCACGAAACGCTCGATCAAGGCCCTGCCCTGCGGCGTGTGCGTGACTTCGGGATGGAACTGCACGGCGTAGAACTTGCGCGTTTCATCGGCCATGCCGGCGATCGGGCAGGTCGCGTTGCCGGCCATCAGCTTGAAGCCCGACGGCATGTCGATGACCTTGTCGCCGTGGCTCATCCACACGTCGAGCAGGCCATGGCCTTCGGCAGTGGTACGGTCCTGGATGTTTTTGAGCAAGGCGGTATGGCCGCGCGCCCGCACTTCGGCATAACCGAATTCGCGCACCTTGCCCATTTCCACCTTGCCGCCGAGCTGTTGCGCCATGGTCTGCATGCCGTAACAGATGCCCAGCACCGGAACGCCCAGTTCATAAACCAGCTTGGGCGCGCGCGGCGTGCTGTCTTCCCACACAGAGGCCGGCCCGCCGGACAGGATCACGCCGGCGGGTTTGAATGACCGGATGAAATCATCCGTGACGTCGTGGGGATGCAGCTCGCAATAGACATGGAGTTCGCGCACCCGACGCGCAATCAACTGCGTGTATTGCGAACCGAAATCAAGTATCAGGATTTTTTGGTGATGCACTTGCTGATTACTCGACGCGGTAATTGGGAGCTTCCTTGACAATCTGCACATCGTGCACATGGGATTCACGGATGCCCGCCGAAGTAATCTCCACAAACTCCGCATCCCGACGAATCGCATCGATACTGCCACAGCCCATGTAACCCATACTGGCGCGCAGGCCGCCCATCAATTGATGAATCAGCGGCGCCACGCCGCCTTTATACGGCACACGGCCTTCAACGCCCTCCGGCACCAACTTCTCGGTGTCGAGCTCATCCAGTTCCTGGAAATAACGATCGGCGGAACCCTGCTGCATCGCCCCCAGTGAACCCATGCCGCGATAGGATTTGTAGGAACGCCCCTGGAACAATTCAATGTCTCCGGGTGATTCTTCGGTACCTGCAAACAGGCTGCCGACCATCACCGAATAAGCGCCGGCGGCGATGGCTTTGGCAATATCACCGGAATAACGAATGCCGCCATCGGCAATCAGCGGCACATCGGTTTTTGCGAGCGCTTTTGCGACATTGTCCACGGCAGTGATCTGCGGCACACCGATGCCGGCAACAATGCGCGTGGTACAGATGGAACCGGGTCCGATACCGACCTTGACGCCGTCGGCGCCATGATCGACCAGCGCTTTGGCAGCACTCGCGGTGGCAATATTGCCGCCGATGACCTGCAGTTTTGGATAAGTGCGTTTCAGCCAGCGCACGCGTTTCAGTACGCCCTCGGAATGGCCGTGTGCAGTGTCGACGATGATCACGTCAACCCCGGCCTCGACCAGCGCTCCCGCGCGTTCTTCGGTACCCTCGCCGACGCCGACCGCCGCGCCGACACGCAGGCGACCCAGCTTGTCCTTGCAGGCGTTGGGGTGCTCGGAAGACTTCAGGATGTCCTTGACCGTGATCAACCCGCGCAACTCGAAATTCTTGTTGACCACCAGCACCCGCTCCAGCCGGTGCTTGTGCATCAGTGCCCGCGCTTCCTCACTGCTGGAACCTTCGCGTACCGTCACCAGCCGCTCGCGCGGCGTCATGATGTTTTTGACGGGTTGATTGAGCTTGCTTTCAAAGCGCAGGTCGCGGTTGGTGACGATACCAACCACCTTGCCGCCGGGTGCGACAACCGGCAGTCCGGAAATGCGATGCTGGCGGGTCAGCGCCAGAACATCCCGCACCGTCATGTCCTGGGTGATGGTGATCGGGTCCTTGACGATGCCGCTCTCGAAACGTTTGACCTTGGTGACCTCAATGGCCTGCGCCTTCGGCGTCATGTTTTTGTGCACGATGCCGATGCCGCCCTCCTGGGCGATGGCAATCGCCAGACGGGACTCAGTCACGGTATCCATCGCCGCCGACAGTAGCGGTATGTTCAGGGTGATGCCGCGGGTAATTCTGGTTTTGAGGCTGACTTCTCGCGGCAGAATGGACGAATGGGCCGGAATCAGCAGCACATCATCGAAAGTCAGGGCTTTCTGCACCACACGCATGGGATGCGTCCTTCGCAAAGCGCGGATTATAGGCGTTGAGGCGTAAACGGTAAACTGACTGTGGCGTTATTACATTGACTGCAGCAGGCAAACTGGTTATTTTCTGGGCAGTCTTGCGTGATATAAGTGCTGCATTGCGCTTTCAACCAGGCAGGTATCGAACATGAAAATATTTTTGTTTTTTCTGGCCATTGCGGCCCTGCCGGTCGCGGGACATGCCCAGATCATGAAATGCGTAGGTGCCGGCGGTCGCGTTGAATTCGCATCTGCATGCCCGCCGGGCACCAAAGCGCAGGACACCGGCATCCGCAACACCCCCGGTGCAGCGCCTGCGACACCGCAAAAATCATTGTCCGATCGCGATGCTGATTTTCGCAAACGCCAGATGGAGCAGCAGGAAGCAGCCAAAAAATCCGAAGAGAAATCCCAGCAAACCGCCGACCAAAAGCAAAATTGCGAATCTGCCCGGTCATACCTGACCGGACTGCAAAGCGGAAATCGTATCGGCAAAACCGATCCCAAAACCGGTGAGCGTGTGTTTCTCGAAGACAGCGAACGCTCAGCCGAAACGGCACGGGCGCAACGCGCCGTGGACACAAATTGCAAGTAGTTTTTGGTTAACGCTTTAGCGCCCGACGCTGCCGGGCCGCCTTGGGATCAATCAGCAACGGTCTGTAGATTTCCACGCGATCTCCCTCACGTAATTCAGTGCTGCGTGGTACGACCCTTCCGAATATTCCGAAGCGGCTTTGCTCCGGGTCAATCTCCTGGAATTCATCAGGCAGTCCGCACTGCCTGACAGCAGCCTCCAGCGTCATGCCTTCCGGCACATTCATTTCCCTCAACACTTGCCGGTTCTGCAGGGCATAAACGATGAGGATTTTCATCAGCGTTCAGCCCGCATACAACTGCTCTGCCCGCTTCAGGAATGCGTCAACCATGGTGCCGGCGATATAGCCAAAAACCGGCCCCACCAGTTTTTCAAGCAGGACATTGGAAAATTCGTATTGCAGACAGAAATCGATTTTGCAGGACTCAGCCCCGAGCGGCGTGAACAACCATTCCCCGTCCAGCGCCCGGAATGGCCCTTCCACCAGATTCATGGTCATCCGCTGCGCAAACTGCTTCCGGTTTTCAGTCGAAAAACTCTGGCGTATACCGCGGTAATTGATGTTGATCGTGGCGCAGGTCGTATCCTCATTGCGTTGAGATACGCTGGCGCCGCTGCACCAGGGCAGGAATTCGGGATAACGCTCGATGTCGTCCACCAGGGCAAACATCTGCGCTGCGCTGAACTGGACCAGCGCCGAGCGGACAACTTTCATCAGTTTGCCCGCTGGCTGCCAGCCGGTCCGGTTAAAATGCGGTCTGTCATGACATGGTCGAGCAATGAGCATCGTTGAGAACAAAAAAGCGTTTCACGACTATTTTATCGAACAGCGCTTCGAGGCAGGTATTGCCCTGGAAGGCTGGGAGGTAAAAGCAATCCGTGCCGGTCGTGCACAATTGAAAGAAGGGTACGTCATCGTCAGCAACTCCGAACTGTTTCTGATCGGCGCTCACATCAGCCCGTTGCCCACGGCTTCAACCCATGTCCAGCCGGATCCGGTCCGTACCCGCAAGCTGCTGCTGCATGCCGAGGAAATCAGCCGCTTGATCGGCAGCGTCGAGCGTGCCGGATATACCCTGGTGCCGTTGAACCTGCATTACGCCAAAGGCCGGATAAAACTCGAAATCGGTCTGGCGAAAGGCAAAAAACAGCACGACAAACGCGCAACCGAAAAAGACCGCGAATGGCAGCGTGAGCAGCAACGGCTGGTCCGGGCAAGAACTTAACCAGCCGGTCTGTTTGGGCAGAGCCGACGATTCCAGCGTAACCAATTGATTTAAATAAAGAATAGCGTTAATGCCTGCTGCGTTGCCGATGCCCGGCGCTGACCTCGAAGGCACACTGGTCAAACATGGCCGCGGATCGTGTTCGCTCAGTCGAGCTTGATATTGCCCTGCTTCACGACGCGCCCCCATTTCTCCGATTCGGCGCGGATAAATGCGGCAAATTGTTCCGGTGTATCGCCAATCACGAAATTTCCCTGCGCAAAAATTCTCTCTTTGACATCCGGCTGCCCGATGGCGCGCACAATTTCGCGATTCAGCTGGTTCACAACATCTCGCGACATTTTTGCCGGGCCAACGATGCCGTTCCAGTTCAGCGATTCAAAACCCGGCAATCCCGCTTCAGCCATCGTCGGCAGCTCCTTCGCGACCGCAAGCCGTTCCCGGCCCGTGACCGCCAGCGCGTGCAAACGCCCCAGTTTGACGAACTGCAGATTGTCGATCGAGGTCGAAAAAGTGATCGACACCTGTCCGCCCAGAATCTCGGGCATCACCGGCCCGGTACCTTTATACGGCACATGGAGCAGATTGATGCCCGCGAGTTGCTTGAGCAGTTCACCGTTCATGTGCGAGATTTGCCCGACACCCGCTGACGCGTAAGCAAGTTCACCGGGCCGCTTTTTGGCCAATGCGATCAATTCGCGCAGATTTTTTGCCGGCACCGACGGATGAACCAGCAGGAATGACGGTCCGCCGATCAGATTGGTGATTGCGATGAAATCGCGCAATGCATCGTAGGCCATCTTTGTCCTCAGATGCGGCAGCACCGAGAGCGTGCCGGTGTTACCGATGAGCAAGGTGTAGCCATCCGGTGCGGCACGAGCCACCAATTCAGTACCCAGCGCGCCGCCTGCGCCGGGACGATTGTCGACTATAACCGGCTGACCGACATATTCAGCAAGCTTCTGACTGATCACCCGCGCCGCATAATCCGATGGCCCGCCCGGCGGGAAGGCCACAACGATATGCACCGGTTTCACGGGGTAGGTCTGGGCGTGCACATCCGGGATTGTCGGGATGCCTGACCAGGCAAGACAGAAAGCTGCGGCAAAAAAACCAGGCAGGTATTTCATGCGGAATGTCATATCGCGTAATCCCTCGTCGTTGACTCGATATTACGCCTGATGACCGCCTGCATGCATCACCGGGGGTCCTGCCAGATCAGCCATGATCCTCGCTCTCACCAACTCTATGGAAAGCGGCGCAAGCCCGTACCGGCACCGTCCCCGGGATTACTCTTTCCACTTCAGGCAGAGGTGCGGGTTTTTTGCTTCTCGATGTCGCCCAGAAAATCCTTTTGGGAATTTCTGACACATCGGTGAACTACGGGAAAATGGCATTCACTCGTAAATCTTTGAGTTCATGGGGTGGCTGACGGGACTCGAACCCGCGACAACTGGAATCACAATCCAGGACTCTACCAGCTGAGCTACAGCCACCACCGAAGCAAACTCAAACAAAAACACGCTGTTTTGTGGCGCGCCCGGCGGGACTCGAACCCACAACCCCCGGCTTAGAAGGCCGGTGCTCTATCCGGTTGAGCTACGGGCACAAACGAGCGGGCAAGCCGGGATTATTTCCGCCGGAACCGAAGGCGCGTAATATACTCCGCCCCTGACGCCAGCGTCAATTACGCACCCCTGCCAATCCGCAATTCCGCAGTCACCGGTTTGCTTGCGAGGGGTATCAAATTCTGTTATTAAAGCTCTTTTTTTAAGCGCATACTCATCCTCATGGCCACTGAAATACTCAAAAATTACCCCGCTTACAAGCCCGCCAAGGCAAAAGAGGAATACATGAATGCGCGGCAGTTGGCGCATTTCCGCAAGATGCTTGAAGAGATGAAACGGGAGCTGTCCCAGGACATCGACCGCACTGTGCATACGATGCAGGACGAGGCCACCATCTTTGCCGATCCCAATGATCGCGCCAGCCAGGAATCGGATATGTCGCTGGAATTGCGCAATCGTGATCGTGAACGCAAGCTGATCAAGAAAATCGATGAAACCATAAACCGCATCGGTTCCAAGGATTACGGCTATTGCGATTCCTGCGGTGTGGAAATCGGCATCAAACGGCTGGAAGCGCGACCGACGGCAACCCTGTGCATTGACTGCAAGACCCTCGACGAGTTGCGCGAACGCCAGGTCGCAAAATAACCCGTTCATCGTACGCAGTAAAAAAGGGAGCCGAGGCTCCCTTTTTTATTGTCCTGCGCCGCAGAAAGCGGCGCCGGAATTACTCGACCTGCGCGGGCTGTGCTTCTGCAGGCGCGGCTACGGCTTTCATCGACAGGCGCAGACGGCCTTTCTCATCAGCCTCCAGCACTTTGACACGCACCGCCTGGCCTTCTTTGAGGTGATCGGCCACGCTGTTGACGCGTTCGTTGGCGATCTGAGAAATATGCAGCAGACCATCACGCCCGGGCAGCACGCTGACAATGGCGCCGAAATCGAGAAGCTTGAGCACGGTGCCTTCGTAGATGCGACCGACTTCGACGTCAGCGGTCAGATCCTCGATGCGCTTGCGGGCGTTTTCGCCGCCTTCCGAAGAAACGCAGGCGATGACCACAGTGCCGTCATCCTGAATGTCGATCGTGGTGCCGGTTTCCTCGGTAATGGCGCGAATCACCGCCCCGCCCTTGCCGATGACATCACGGATTTTCTCCGGCTTGATCTTCATGGTGATCATGCGCGGCGCCCATGCCGAGAGTTCGGTGCGCGGCGTGTTGATTGCAGCCGCCATTTTTTCGAGGATATGCAAACGGCCTTCTCGCGCCTGATTCAGTGCGGCATGCATGATTTCTTTGGTAATGCCGTTGATCTTGATGTCCATCTGCAGCGCGGTCACACCGTTCTCGGTGCCGGCCACTTTGAAATCCATGTCGCCGAGGTGATCTTCGTCGCCGAGGATGTCGGACAGCACGGCAAAACGGTTGCCTTCCTTGATCAGACCCATGGCGATGCCCGCCACTTGCGCCTTCAGCGGTACGCCGGCATCCATCAGCGACAGGCAGCCGCCACAGACCGAAGCCATCGAGCTGGAACCGTTGGATTCGGTGATTTCCGAAACCACGCGGATCGAATACGCGAATTCTTCAGCAGAAGGCAGCACCGCCACCAGCGCTCGTTTGGCCAGACGACCGTGGCCGATTTCGCGGCGTTTCGGCGTGCCGACGCGGCCGGTTTCACCAGTTGAATACGGCGGGAAGTTGTAATGCAGCATGAAGCGTTCGCGGTAGGTGCCCTGCAGCGCATCGACAATCTGCTCGTCGCGCGAGGTACCCAGCGTAGCGACCACGATGGCCTGAGTTTCGCCACGGGTGAACAGTGCGGAGCCGTGGGTGCGCGGCAGCACACCGGTGCGGATGGTGATCGGACGCACGGTGCGGGTGTCGCGACCGTCGATGCGTGGTTCGCCATCAAGAATCTGGTTACGGACGATCTTTGCTTCGAGATTGCCCAGTTCGTTCTTGACGGTATTGATCAGGTCAGGCGAAGCATCCGCCGGCAGCAATTCAGCCACCACTTTCGCGCTGATTTCCTTGACGCGGACAGTGCGCGCCTGCTTCTGCTTGATCTGATAGGCCTGACGCAGTTCGGCTTCGGCAATCCCGGCCAGACGCGAGATGAGTTGTTCGTCTTTCTGCGGCGCAGTCCAGTTGTATTCCGGGACGCCGATTTCATCGACCATCTCGTTGATTGCGTTGATGACAGTGCTCAGCTGTTCGTGACCAAACACCACCGCGCCGAGCATGATGTCTTCCGACAATTGCTGGGCTTCGGATTCGACCATCAGCACCGCCTGCTGCGTACCGGCAACCACCAGGTCCAGCTGCGAAGTCTTCAATTCGGTGGCAGTCGGATTGAGTATGTACTGGCCTTCGTTGTAACCCACACGGGCGGCGCCGATCGGTCCGTCGAACGGCATGCCGGACAGTGCCAGCGCGGCCGATGCGCCGACCATCGCCGGAATGTCGGCATCGATTTCATTGTTCGAGGACATCACCGTGGCGATGATCTGCACTTCGTTGTAGAAACCTTCGGGAAACAGCGGCCGGATCGGCCGGTCGATCAGCCGACAGGTCAGGATTTCCTTCTCCGACGGACGGCCTTCGCGGCGGAAAAAGCCGCCGGGAATCTTGCCCGCAGCGTAAGTGCGTTCCTGATAATCAACGGTCAGCGGGAAAAAATCCTGTCCCGGTTTTGCGTTGCGTGCGCCGACGACGGTGACCAGCACTACCGTGTCTTCCATGGTGACCATGACCGCGCCGGAAGCCTGGCGCGCGATTTCGCCGGTTTCCAGCGTCAGCTGGTGGCGACCCCACATCAATGATTTTTTTACCGGATTCAAAATGAGTTTCCTTTTCTCTTTACTCTGCGCAAAAAACAAAAGACCGCACACGCGGTCTTCCGGAGGATCAATAAGGGCTAAACGCCGATGCACTCCGGCAACGGCTTGCCAACCATGCGCCGTGCGGGTTGCGCACGGACACAGGCATTACGAAACCGCATGACGGCTTACTTGCGGATACCAAGACGCTCAATCAGCGCCTTGTATTGCTCGGCCTTGGTTCTTTTCAGGTAATCCAGCAGCTTGCGGCGAGTGCTGACCATCCGCAACAAACCGCGGCGGGAATGATGGTCCTTGCTGTGCGCTTTGAAATGTTCGGTCAGGTCGGTGATCCGTGCAGTCAGCAGAGCAACCTGGACTTCGGGCGAACCCGTATCCCCTTTGGCGCGCTGAAAATCCTGCAAAACCTGCGCCTTTTGGGCAGTGGTTACAGCCATGTCTTCTCTCTCCGGCGAAAAATCGCGATATTTTAACCCTTAACCAGCGGATTACTCAAGCCATTTGGCAGGAAACCCGCGACGGATGTTGGCCAATCAGACGCTTTGCCACCAGCGCTCCATCCGTCACCTCGCCTATGCCCAGAAACACGCCCTGAGGTCCGTACAAACGACGCAACCCGGAAATCACCCCACCGTCCATGCCGACCCGCTGGCCGGCCATGATGCGTCGCTCATCGTCAGCAATGACATCCATACGCTCCAGACCCGCGGCAAACGTGTCCAGGGGCAGCAGGCTTTTAAGCCGACTCTGCAGATCCATTGCTTCCAGACTGGGTAGTGACACGGCATGCGCAAGGTCCAGCGGACCGGCGCCTTCCCTGGTCAGCCCGGTCAGATGGGCACCACAGCCCAGCACTTTACCGATGTCCTCAGCCAATACCCGGATATAGGTCCCCTTGCTGCACGAGACGCGAAATTTTATATTTTTATCAATAAAATCAATAATTTGTATGCTATTTATAACAATGGATCGAGGTTCTCGCGAGATCGTTTCACCTGCCCGTGCATAGACGTAAAGCGGCTTGCCGTCGACTTTGATTGCCGCGTGCATGGGCGGCGTTTGCTGTTGGGAACCGATGAAACCCTGCACTGCAGCCGCAATCGAGGCGGCGTCTACGGTCACAGAACTCTCGGCAATCACCTCGCCTTCGGCATCCCCGGTGGTCGTCACCACACCCAGCCGCAGGGTCGCCAGATAGCGTTTGTCGGCGTCCAGCAGAAATTGCGAAAACTTGGTGGCTTCGCCAAAACCGATGGGCAGCAGACCGTCGGCCAGCGGGTCGAGGGTACCGGTATGCCCGCCTTTGCGCGCATTGAGCAGCCGTTTGGCACGGGACACGGCTTGCTGGGAAGTCAGCCCCCGCGGCTTGTCGAGCAGCAGAACACCGTCAACCGCATCGCGGGCAGCGCCACGCATCACGACGCTTTTTTGTCCGCGGCGTCTCCGGCAACTGCCTCATCAATCAGCCGCGACAAGCGCATGCCACGCTCGACGGAAACGTCGTAATGGAAATGCAGTTGGGGAACTGTACGCAAATTGATGCGTTTCGCCAGCGCGCTGCGCAGAAAACCCGCCGCATGATCCAGCGCCTTCGCAGCGACTTCCTGCTGCACGGGTTCGCCAAGAGCGGTAAAGAATATCTTGGCGTGCGAGTTGTCCTGCGTCACCTCGACATCGGTGATGGTGATCAGGTCGACCCGCGGATCCTTGAGTTCGAGGCGGATGATTTCGGATAATTCACGCTGAATCTGATCAGCGATACGCCGTCCGCGGGGAAAATCTTTAGGCATGCAATACACCTTCTTCAACCGGCGGCATGCCGCCGGTCGGGTCCGTCCGGAACAGTGTTACAAAGACCTCGCCACTTCGACGACCTCGAAGACTTCCAATTGGTCGCCTTCCTGGATGTCGTTGAAGTTCTTGAGTGAGAGTCCACATTCAAAGCCGGCTTTCACTTCGCGCGCATCGTCCTTGAATCGCTTCAGCGAGTCGAGTTCGCCTTCGTGAATCACGACATTGTCGCGCAGCAGGCGCACTTTCGATCCGCGACGAACCTGACCCTCAAGCACATAACAACCGGCAACTGCACCAATTTTGGAGATGCGGAATACTTGACGGATCTCGACCAGACCGACGGCACTTTCCTTGCGCTCCGGCGACAGCATCCCGGTGAGCGCGGCCTTGATTTCATCAACAGCGTCGTAAATCACGTTGTAATAACGGATATCCACGCCGCTGCTTTCAGCGAGCTTGCGCGCCATGCCGTCCGCACGGGCATTAAAGCCGATGATCACGGCTTTCGAAGCCAGCGCCAGGTTGACGTCGGATTCGGTGATGCCGCCGACTGCCGAGTGAACGATATTCACTTTGACTTCGTCGGTGGACAGCTTGCCGAGAGCATGCGCCAGGCCTTCGAACGAACCCTGAACGTCAGCCTTGATGATCAGCGACAGGGTTTTGACCTCGCCCTCGCCCATCTGCTCGAAAATGTTCTCAAGTTTGGCCGCTTGCTGTTTGGCCAGCTTCACATCGCGATATTTGCCCTGGCGGAACAAGGCAATTTCACGGGCCTTGCGCTCGTCTCCAAGCACCATGACTTCAGCACCGGCTGCCGGCACATCGGACAAACCGAGAATTTCCACCGGAATTGACGGGCCCGCGGATTCAATGGTCTTGCCGGCTTCGTTAAGCAAAGCACGGACACGCCCGAATACCGAACCGGCAAGCACGATATCGCCGCGTTTCAATGTGCCGGACTGCACCAGCACGGTCGCCACCGGGCCACGCCCCTTGTCGAGACGGGACTCCACAACAATACCTTTTGCCGGCGCATCAACCGGCGCTTTCAGCTCCAGCACTTCCGCCTGCAGCAGAATGCGCTCCAGCAGATTGTCGATACCCTGACCGGTCTTGGCCGACACATCCACGAACATCGTATCGCCGCCCCATTCTTCAGGAACCACTGCTTTTGCCGACAGATCCTGTTTGACCTTTTCGGCATTGGCTTCGGGCTTGTCGATTTTGTTCAGTGCAACAATGATCGGCACCTTGCCGGCTTTGGCATGATGAATCGCTTCCTCGGTCTGCGGCATCACCCCGTCATCGGCCGCGACGACGAGGATGACCAGATCAGTGACTTTAGCACCGCGGGCGCGCATCGCCGTGAACGCTTCGTGACCCGGCGTATCGAGGAAAGTGATCATTCCACGCGGCGTCTCGACATGATAGGCGCCGATGTGCTGCGTGATGCCGCCTGCTTCGCCGCTGGCAACGCGGGTGCGACGGATGTAATCCAGCAATGAGGTTTTACCGTGGTCAACGTGGCCCATGACTGTGACGACCGGTGCGCGGTGTTCCGACTTGATCTCGACATGCCCTTGCCCTGCAGAGTCGACCAGAAATGAGTCCGGTTCGTCGAGTTTTGCGCGCTTGGCGGTATGCCCCATTTCTTCAACAAGGATGATCGCCGTGTCCTGATCAAGCACCTGGTTGATGGTCGCCATCGTGCCCAGTTTCATCAACGCCTTGATAACTTCTGCGGCCTTGACCGACATCTTGTGCGCGAGGTCAGCAACGGTAATCGTTTCCGGCACCATGACATCGCGTACGACCGGTTCTGTCGGCGCCGTGAAACCGTGCTGCTGATCGCTTTCCTGCTTGTGACTGGTGCGGTGAACTTTACGCTCCCGCCAGCCAAGACCGCCGGAGGCATCACCGCGCGTCTTGATGCTGCGCTTGCGCGCCGTGGGATCCTGCCAGACCACCTGCTTGACCGGTTTTTTCGCGCCCTTTTTCGGCTTGCTCGCAGCATCAGCCGGCACCGCAGGTTTGTGTATAGTCCCTTCAACCACGGGTTCCGCAGTTGCGCCTGCCGGTGCTGCGGTTTCAGCTGACGTTTTGGCAACTTCTGCCTCTGCGGCAGACTCAGCGGTGGCTTGGGCTTTTTTGCGTTTTTCCTGTTTTTTGGCGGCGTCTTCCGCCTGTCGGGCAGCAAGTTCAGCGTGTTGTTTTGCCTCGGCTTCGCGGGTAGCAAGTTCTGCTTCGTCGATCAACGGCTTGGCTGGCTGCGGTTTTTCTTCGGCTTTTTCCGGCTCCGGCGCTTCACGCTTGACCAGCACGCGCTTTTTGCGTACCTCGACCTGGATCGTACGCGCCTTGCCCGTGGTCGCGTCCGCTTTTTTGATCTCCGTCGTCTGCCGACGGGTCAGCGTGATCTTCTGTTTGCTTTCCTTGGCGCCATGCGCTTCGCGCAGATAATCAAGAAGCTGGGTTTTGTCCTTCTCGGTCAGTGCGGCTTCGCCGGTCAGCGCCTTGGTTACACCAGCTGCGCGTAACTGCTCGAGCAGCAGCTCGGGCTGCAGCCCCAACTCCTTGGCGAATTCTTTGACTTTGATCTGGGCCATTGATGATTACTTTTGCAGTCTCAAGCGTTGGATTCGGCAAACCACGGGGCGCGGGCGGCCATGATCAGGGTTTTGGCGCGCTCGGCGTCGATTTCGGTCAGTTCCACAAGATCGTCGGTCGCATAGTCAGCCAGGTCTTCCTGGGTCGCAATGCCTTTCGCTGCGAGCATGCGTGCAGTGTCATTGTCCATGCCTTCGACTTTCATCAGATCTTCGATGTCGTGTTCGACTTTTTCCTCGCTGGCGATCGCCTGCGTCAACAGCGCATTGCGGGCGCGGCTGCGCAGTTCGGTGACGGTTGCCTCGTCAAAAGCCTCGATTTCGAGCATCTCGCTTAAAGGTACGTATGCCACCTCTTCCAGCGTGGCAAAACCTTCCTGCACCAGAATTTCAGCGACCTCCTCATCCACATCCAGCTTTTCCATGAATTCAGCACGCGTACGCGAAGTTTCCTCTTCACTCTTTTGTTTGGCGTCAACTTCAGTCATCAAGTTCAGCTCCCAGCCGGTGAGTTCACCCGCCAGACGTACGTTCTGACCGCTGCGGCCGATGGCCTGCGCCAGGTTTTCTTCGTCGACGACGATATCCATGCTGTGTTTTTCCTCGTCGACGACGATGCTGCTGACTTCCGCCGGGGCCAGGGCATTGATCACGAACTGCGCGGGATCCGGATTCCACAACACGATGTCGACGCGTTCCTGAGCCAGTTCCGCAGTCACCGCCTGCACGCGCGAACCGCGCATGCCGACGCAGGTGCCGATCGGATCGATGCGCGCATCCTTGGAATGCACCGCAATCTTGGCCCGCGACCCGGGGTCGCGTGCCGCGCCCTTGATCTCGAGCAGGCCTTCTTCAATTTCAGGCACTTCGAGTTCGAACAGCCGCGCAATGAAC
>JAKFUJ010000445.1 GCA_021732805.1 Betaproteobacteria bacterium
TTGCCGGGGGAGCGGGTCGAGGCCTCGGTGTATCGTAAAAAACCTGCGTTCGAGCAGTCGTTTGCGACAAAGATTTTTGATGAAAGCGCATCACGCACCACGCCGGGCTGCAAGTTCTTCGGCCTCTGCGGCGGTTGCAGCCTGCAGCACATGGATGCGCGGACGCAGGTTGCCGCCAAACAGCGCGTGCTTGAAGACAACCTGCGCCATATCGGCAAGGTAGAGCCCGAACAGATCCTGCCGGCGATTTACGGCCCGGCCTGGGGGTATCGCCACCGCGCACGGTTGACGGTACGCCATGTCTTCAAGAAGGGCGGCGCGCTGGTGGGGTTCCATGAAAAACGCAGCAGCTATGTCGCCGACATGACCAGTTGCGAAGTGCTGCCGCGGCGGATTTCAGATCTGCTGCCCTTGTTGCGCCGGCTGGTCGACAGCCTGAGCCTGCGTGCGCGACTGCCGCAGATTGAGCTGGCGATTGCGGACAACGCTGACGTACTGGTGCTGCGCAATCTCGATCCGCTGACGCCTGAAGACGAAGACAAGCTGCGCGTCTTTGCCGACGCGCACAGGGTGGTGTTTTACCTGCAGCCTTCAGGCCCGGAATCGGCAGCACTGTTTTATCCGCCGGATACCGGTGCACTGTATTACACGCTGCCCGAATTCGATGTGCGTATCCATTTTCGTCCGACTGACTTTACTCAGGTCAATCATTCCATCAATCAGGTGCTGGTGCGCCGCGCGCTGAAGCTGCTCGACCCGCAGCCGGGCGAGCGCATCGCCGACCTGTTCTGCGGGCTGGGTAATTTCGCGCTGCCGATCGCGCGCAGCGGCACTGAGGTCACTGGTATCGAAGGCAGCGCCGGATTGATCAAACGGGCGGAGGACAACGCGCAGCGCAACGGTCTGACCGGCAATACGCGGTTCCTGACCATGGACCTGTTCAAGATTAATACGGAGCAGTGGACGGCGCTGGGGTCGTTCGACAAGTTGCTGATCGACCCGCCGCGCGACGGTGCGATGGAACTCATCAAGCTGATCGGTTCCAACGGCCCGCGGCGCATTGTTTATGTGTCCTGCAGCCCGTCAACGCTGGCGCGGGATGCCGAAGTGCTGACGGCAGTGCACGGTTACAAGCTGCGTGCCGCGGGCGTCATCAACATGTTCCCGCATACAGCCCACGTGGAGTCGATGGCGCTGTTTGAACGGGAATAAAAGGAATAAGGTCAGGGTGCGGACGTCACCGGCAATAAAAAAGCGGCCCGCAGGCCGCTTTTTTACGTCGTTCAAGTCGCGCGAATTTCAGTCCTTGTCTCCGCCCATGATGCCCAGCAACTGCAACAGGCTGGTGAAGATGTTGTACAGCGACACATACAGCGTCAGTGTCGCCGACACGTAGTTGGTTTCACCGCCGCGCACGATCGAATTGATCTGCCACAGGATGATTGCCGACGAGAAAATGATGAACGCGCCGCACAGCGCCAGCTGTACCACCGGGCTTTGCAGGAAAATGTTGGCGACGACGGCCAGCATGATCACCACAAAACCGACCAGCAGGAACTTGTTGAGGAAGCTGAAGTCACGCTTGGTCGTGGCGGCAATACCGGACAGCACGAAAAACACCGCCGCGGTGCCGCCTGCGGCCATCATTACCAGTTGTCCGCCGTTGCGCAGCGACAGAATGGTCTGCAGCAGCGGCGCCATCATCAGGCCGAGGAAAGCCGTAAATCCAAGCAGCAATCCGACGCCAACAACGCTGTCACGGTTTTTCTCGATGGCGAATATCCAGCCGTAAAACACCGCCAGCATTACCAGCATCGACATAATCGGGCTGGCGCGCAGGAAGCCGAAGTTGACGAAGTTGGTGCCGATGGCGGCGCCGATTACCGTGGGGATCAGCGTGATCGCGAGCAGCAGATAGGTGTTGCGAAGAACCTTGTTCTGCCGGACGGCAATGTCGGTTGTGCCGGCAGAGTAGGTCGTTCCGGTTTGCAGGTCAGGTTGCATGGCAATCAGTCTCCAGTAAAAGTTCACCAAAAAGGCTGGTGTAAGCAGTTCGTAAGACTACTGAAAGGCCGTTAAAGTTGCAATCGTTCCAGGATGTTTTTAAACAAACTGGGCTACGCAAGCAATTGATAATGAATGATATTATTTCCGGCAATGGAGTCCAAAAGATGCCTTAACGATGGTTTGAGTCTACAATTCGCTCCCTTTGCCGCCGGAGCTGTAGCTGGCGCACCGGAACAGGCAGAAATACGGAGAGTTGGCAGAGCGGTTGAATGCACCGGTCTTGAAAACCGGCAGGGCCTCGCGGTCCTCGTGAGTTCGAATCTCACACTCTCCGCCAAAAACTTGATTTAAATCAATTAGTTAAGTCTCGCACCAGAATCCTTGATGACCTTCGCCCACTTTTCGATTTCGATGTTGATAAATTTTCCAAACTGTTCGGCGGTATTGCCGGTGGCTTCGACGCCCTGACTGGCGAGTTTCATGCGGAAATCCGGCGAGCCGGTAATTTTGGCGATTTCATCGCTGAGCCGATTGATGGCATTGGGTGGTGTTCCGGCACGGGTCACCAACCCCCACCACTGGTTGGCCTCATAACCGGGCAGCGCGGCCTCGGCCATTGTCGGCACATCCGGCGCGCCTGCCGAACGTTTGACACTGGTCACGGCGAGGGCGCGCAGCTTGCCGGCCTTGACGTGCGGGTAACCGGTGGGCATCGACGGAAACATGAGGCCGACATGACCTGCGATCACGTCGCTGACGGCCTGCGGCCCGCCTTTGTAGGGAACCCGCAGTATTTTCAGGCCGGCCATGCTTTTGAACATCTCGGATGCCAGATAAACACCAGTGCCGGATGAGGCGTAGGTCAGTTGATCGGGTCTCGCTTTCGCCAGTTTGATCAGATCCTTGATCGACTGCACCGGAATCGAGGGGTGTATGACCAGTACGTAGGGCGCGGTTGCCGCCAGTGACAGCGGATGAAAATCTTTTGCCGTGTTATAGGGAAGTGGACTGTACAAACCAGGATTAATGGCGAATTCCGTGGTGATCAGCAGAATGGTATAGCCGTCGGCTGCGCTCCGCGAGGCAAACTCATAACCGATGACGCTGTCAGCGCCGGGTCTATTGACAACGATGACCTGCTGCCCCCAGTTTTTGGAGAGTTGTTGCCCGATCAGGCGCGCCACCAGATCGGCGCCGCCACCGGGCGGAAACCCGACAATGAAATTGATCGGCTTGACCGGATAATCCTGCGCAGCCGCGACCGGGATGAAGCAACACAGCGCTACCATCAAAAATCGTTCAATGAAGGTCATTGTCACTCCACGAAGGCGCGGATGAGGGAATGTGCGGCCGGAATTGGAAGCGGCCTTGTTCCGCAGTCTACCAGTCTGACCAGTCTTGTAAGTGCGACACCATCCCATTTATGATGATTCCTCTGATACGGAGTCTTCAGTGCTGATGACCAACAGGATAGTTGCCGCGATTGTCTTTGCGTTGTTCGCCTGTCCCGCCCGGGCGCATCACTTCATGGACGGGGATTTGCCGCGGACATTCATCGAAGGCCTGCTTTCGGGGCTGGGCCATCCATTGATCGGGCTCGATCACGCGGTCTTCATCGTTGCCGCAGGATTTTTGCTGGCCCTGGTCAGTCGCGGCATATGGGGAATCGCGGCCCTGATCTTCGGCAGTCTTTGCGGTGCGGGGCTGCATCTGGCGGGCGTCAATCTTCCCGCTGCTGAAGCGGGGGTGGCGCTATCAGTGATGTTGATTGGCGTCGTGGTGATGGCACGGCGCCGGATGGCGCTGACGTGGCTGGTTGCCGGCCTCGCGCTGGCGGGCCTGTTCCACGGCCATGCTTACGCAGAGGCCATATTCGGCGCGGAGGCGTCGCCTCTCGTTGCGTACCTGATCGGTTTTTCGGTGACGCAGTGTGTTATTGCAATCACCGCATACCGGGCACACAGGTTCCTGATCGAAAACCGCGAACTGTGGCTGCAGCCGGTCTCTGCCGCGCTGGGTGCGATGACCGGCGTGACCGGCCTGATTTACCTCATCATCAATACCGCCGGTTGATGCGCGAACTCAGATCGTCATGAGCGATCACGAACACCACGATCATCCGGATGATGACTCTGTCCACGAGCACGATCGTCCGCTGTCGGGTCCTGCGCTGCGCGTCAAGGCGCTGGAGTCGCTGCTGACCGAGAAAGGGCTGGTCGATCCCCAGGCGCTGGATGAACTGATCGACACTTATGAAACCAGAGTCGGGCCGCGCAACGGTGCACGTGTCGTCGCCCGTGCATGGGTGGATCCGGCGTACAGACAACGTTTGCTCAGCGATGCCACTGCGGCCATCGCCGAGTTTGATTTCATCCGACGCCAGGGTGAAGACATGGTGGTGCTCGAAAACACGCCCAAGGTGCGCAATATGGTGGTGTGTACCCTGTGTTCGTGTTATCCGTGGCCGGTACTCGGATTGCCGCCGGTCTGGTACAAGTCCGCGCCGTACCGTGCGCGGGCGGTGATCGATCCGCGCGGCGTACTCCAGGAACTCGGCGAGGAAGTTGCGGAGACGGTTGAAGTCCGGGTGTGGGACTCCACCGCCGAGTTGCGTTATTTCGTGTTGCCGCAGCGACCTGCCGGGACGGAAGGCTGGACTGAAGAACAATTGGCGGAGATCGTCACTCGCGACGCAATGATCGGTGTGGCCCCGGTCAAAGTCCCGGTGAAAGCGCCGGCGGAAGGACGGCGATGAATGGCATACACGATCTGGGCGGCATGCACGGCTTCGGGCCGGTGCAAATCGAAAACAATGAACCGGTTTTTCACAGCGAGTGGGAAGCGCGTGCTTTCGCGCTGACCGTGGCCTGCGGTTTCCTCGGCAAATGGAACGCCGATATGGGACGTTACGCGCGCGAGCAGATGCCGCCCGCCGAATATCTGGCCACCGGTTATTACGAGCACTGGTTTTTCGGGTTGCAGCGGCTGCTGGTCGAACAGGGATTGCTGACCGCGCAGGAGCTGGCGACCGGACGCGCCGCGCCGCGCCCGGATCAGCCGCGCGCTGTCGCGGCTGCGGATGTGGCAATGCGCCTGCGTTACCGCCGCCAGGCGCGGGTTGACGTGGAGGTGCTGCCGAAGTTCAAGGCCGGTGATACGGTTGTTGCGCGCAATCCCCATTTTTCAGGCCATACGCGCCTGCCGCGCTACGCACGCGGCAAGTGTGGCGTGATTGATCGCGATCACGGCGTGTTTATTTTTTCAGACACGCATGCGATGAACCGTGACCAGAAGCCGCAGCATTGCTACAGCGTGCGATTTACCGCGCGTGAACTGTGGGGGCCTTCTGCATCGGCGTGCGACAGCACCTATCTGGATCTCTGGGATGACCATCTCGATCCCGCATCCGTCTGAGGACCATCTCGGCGCGTTGCCGGCGTTGCCGCGTGATGCAGGCGGGCCGGTGTTCGGCGCGCCGTGGGAGGCGCAGGCTTTTGCGATGACGCTGTCGCTGCATGCCCGCGGCGTTTTTACGTGGCGCGAATGGGCCGACACGCTGGCGGCGGAACTGGCTGCGGCGGCCGGGCGCGGCGCACCCGATGACGGCACGCGTTATTATGAACACTGGCTTGGCGCGCTCGAAAAATTGATTGCGCAAAAGCATCTTGTTGCAGCCGACGATCTCGCGCATCGTGTTGAACTGTGGGATGCGGCGGCCCGTGCAACGCCGCATGGAAAACCGATAACTATTTGATTTTATTATATAAAATATCTTATGAGTGATCCTGACCATAGCAGCGAAACCAGGGCCCGCCAGTTGGCCGGGACGCTGGGCCTGAACAATCTGAAGCCCGAACATCTGCAGCAGTTGCTGAAGGCGGAGAAAGTTTCCGCGGCCCGCCGTGCGCTGATGGATACCGCTTCGCTGACACCCGCCGATGAGCCGGCGCATGTTTACCGTTTACCGTAAGGCGGGCGCATGAGTGATCTGGCCTATCTCGGCATTGCTGACGCGGCTGCGCTGATCCGCAGCCGTAAACTGTCCCCGGTTGAATATGCCGGGGCTTTAATCGAACGGGTCGGGCGCCATGACGCCAAACTCAACGCATTCCTGCGCTTCACGCCGGAAATTGCATTGGCCGATGCCCAGCGCGCTGAAACCGAAATCATGGCGGGTCACTGGCGGGGGCCGCTGCACGGCGTGCCTTATGGCCTGAAGGATATCGTCGACTATGCAGGGCTGCCGACCACCGCACACTCGGCGATCCTCAAGGACAATATAGCTGCGGCCGATGCGTTCGTGACCCAAAAAATCCGGGCGGCCGGCGGCGTGTTCATGGGCAAGCTGTCGACACATGAATTCGCCACCGGCGGGCCGTGCTTTGATTTGCCATGGCCGCCGGCGCGCAATCCGTGGAACCGTGATCATTTCTGCGGAGGGTCTTCCAGCGGTTCCGGTGCGGCGACCGCGGCCGGTTTTGTGCCGATGGCCATCGGTTCGGACACCGGCGGCTCGATCCGCAATCCGGCGACGATGTGCGGCATCACCGGCATGAAGGCGACCTATGGCCTGGTCAGCCGCCGCGGCGTGTTTCCACTGGCCTGGTCACTCGATCACGTTGGCCCGCTGACGCGCACGGTTCAGGATAATGCGATTGTTCTCAATATCATTGCCGGTCATGACGGTTCCGATCCGGGCAGTGTCGCGCGCCCGGCTGCGGATTACACCGGCCAGATCGGCCGCGATATCAAAGGGCTGCGGGTCGGGGCGATCCGCCATTTTTATGCCGGGGACATTGTCGCCGATCCCGAGATGGGTGCAGCGATCGATCAGGCAGTGGAGAAACTGGCTGATCTCGGCGCATCGGTGCGCGAGGTCAGCACCACGCCGCTGTCGCAGTTCTCGGTCTGCAACAGCATCATTCTCGCTGCCGAAGCCTACGCCATTCATCAACAATGGCTGCGCGAACGTCCGCAGGATTATGGCGCGATTACCCGCGAGCGTTTCCTCCTTGGCGCGATGATCAGCGCCGCGGAGTACATCAATGCCACGCGTTTGCGCGCGAAAATGACCGCGCAGTTTCACAGGCTGTTTGATGACGTCGATGTCGTGGTGACCGCGAGTTCGCTGGATCCGGCCTGCCGCATCGATGATCCACAAGCCAACGAATATACCTATGCCCGTCAGTCCCGCGCGCCATTCAACATCACCGGCAGTCCGGCGATGGCGATACCCGCCGGTTTCAGCAGCAAAGGCTTGCCGCTGGGACTGCAGATTGTCGCAGCGCCTTATCATGAGGCGCTGCTGTACCGCGTTGGTGCGGCATACGAGGCTGCAACCGGCTGGACGCACCGGCATCCGCAACTGCCGTGAATCGCAGCGAAAATGATTCTCCGCTTCGGCCCGGTTTTTGCTTGTATTGTTTGCTGTGTTGTTTGAATGCACGAGGCCATCCCGCTCAAGGGCCGTGGCCTGCTTCAATACTCGATGTGTAATTTTTCAAGGAGGGAAACGGCATGAGCAAAACGGTGACGTGTCTGGGACTGATCGCATTGTTTGCCGGTCTGGGTGTCGGCGGCGTTTCGGCTGCGGCGTGGCCGGAAAAGCCGATCCGGGTCATCGTGCCGTGGGCGCCCGGCGGCAGCACCGATATACTTGCGCGAATACTCGGTGCGGACCTGAGCAAGCGCCTCAAGCAGCAGGTGATCGTCGACAATCGTGCCGGCGCGGGCTCCATCGTCGGCCTGCAATTCACCGCGCAACAACCCGCCGACGGTTACACCTTTCTGATGACCTCCACCGGCTACGGTTTTCTGATCAACAAGGCGAATGTTGATCTGGTGAATTCGTTCACGCAGGTCTCGATGATCGGGGTGGCTGACAGCGTGCTGGTCGTCAATCCGCATCTGCCGGTGAATACGGTCAGGGAACTGGTCGCCCTGGCGAAAAAACGCCCCGGTGAACTGCTTTATTCGTCATCAGGAATAGGCGGGTTTCCGCACATGAACACCGAACTGTTCAAGTTGATGGCGGGCATCAACATGACGCATATACCGTTCAAGGGCGGCGGTCCGGCCGTGGTGGATACGATGGCCGGCAACACCCAATTGCAGATCGGTTCGATACCGACGGTGATTGCGCATGTCCGCTCCAACCGGCTGAAGGCGATTGCGGTCGGCGGCCCCAAGCGCAATCCGACGTTGCCTGAATTGCCGACGATCAGCGAGTCGGGCGTGCCGGGATACCAGTCGCAGATCTGGTTTGGCTGGTTCGCGCCCAAGGGGCTGCCGGCGAATCTGACCATTGCCACGCATGCCGCGATCAACGAAGCCATCAGCAGCCCGGATGTCATCAAGCGCATGGACGAGCAGGGCGCCACGGTGGAAAAAATGTCGACGGCGCAATTCGCCAAATACATGGAGTCTGAGCAGGACAAGTGGGCCAAGGTTATCCAGAAGGCGAATATCAAGGGTGAATGAGCACAATATGAAAGCACTTGATATGTTGAATCAGTCGCTGATGCGGGCAAGTTTTTGAGCACCGGCGACATACCGAAATACGCGCGGATGAGTGCGAGCGAGGCCAGCGCAGCGATTCATGCGGGACAGTTGACTTCGGAGGCACTGGTCAGTGCCTGTCTGGAACGGATTGCACAACGTGAAAGCGAGGTCCGGGCCTGGGCGTGGATTGATCCCGAACATGCGCTGATGCAGGCCCGCGCATGCGACAGCGAGCAGCCGCGCTCAAGGCTGCATGGCATCCCGGTCGGGATCAAGGATGTCATCGACACCTTTGATATGCCGACCGGCTATGGTTCGCCGATTTACGACGGCCATCGCCCGGTCGCGGACGCCGCCTGCGTATCGCAGATCCGCGAACTGGGCGGCGTCATTCTGGGTAAAACCGTATCGACCGAATTCGCAACCCGGCATCCCAACAAGACGCGCAATCCGCACCGGCTCAGCCAGACGCCCGGGGGTTCGTCCAGCGGCTCGGCTGCGGCGGTGGCGGATTTCATGGCGCCGCTGGCCTTGGGCACGCAGACATCGTCTTCCGTAATCCGGCCGGCGGCCTATTGCGGCGTCTGCGGTTACAAACCGACTTTCGGCTTGATCAACCGCGCCGGACTCAAATTCCTGTCCGAATCCCTCGATACCATCGGCATCCTGTCGCGCACCGTGGAAGATGCCGCGATGCTTGCTTCCGAATTGAGCGGTATCGCGGTTTCGACGCCGGTGGATTCCAGGCAGAAGCCGCCGCGTATCGGTTTGTGCCGCACGCCGTTCTGGGCGCACGCCGACAGCGCGGTTCAGGACTCACTGTTGACTGTTGCCGGTTTGCTGGAAAAGGCGGGCGCGCAGATCAGCGAACTCAACCTGCCTTCCGAATTTTCGCGGATGAACGAAGTGCAAATAGCGCTCAGCGCTTACGAGTTCTATCGCGCGTTGTCGCACGAACGCACGCGCCATGCCGGACAGATTTCGGTCAGCCTGACCAGGCGCATCGCCGCCGGCGGCAAGGTGACCCGCGCCGGTTATGAAGCGGCGCAGGCTGCAACCCGTGATGCTCAACACTGGATCGCCCGGGCGTTCGAGCGCTTTGATCTGATCATCGCGCCGAGCGCGCCTGCCGAGGCGCCTGATATGTCATCGACCGGTGAGCCGACGTTCGGATTGATGTGGACCCTGCTGCAATTGCCGTGCATGACCCTTCCCTGCGGAGTCGGTGCGGCGGGGCTGCCGCTGGGTGTGCAGGTGGTTGCCGCGCATGGTGCGGATACCGCACTGTTTGATCGCGCAGTCTGGGTGGAGCGGGTATTGTCAGTCGCCGGCGGGAAATGACCGGGGGTTTCAGCTGCTATTGAACTCCGACGCTGCAGTGGAGTTCGCCGGCGGATTTCATTGTTCTCCGCGCAAGGCGTCTGCCCAGCAATTCGGTGTTTCATAAAGCCGCACGCGTTCCAGTTGCAGCTTGCCGCCGTACTCGCCGGCATACTGGCGATCGAGTATGGCGAATGCGGTTTGCGCCAGATGTTCCGCGGTCGGCGGGGCGTCAAACAGCACGGTTTTATGTCCGGCAATACCGGCCAGGAAGTTGACGACCGCGGTGTCCTGCCGCCAGGCCAGAAAAGCGTGATCCCACGGCTCGACCACATGCTGCTGCGCGATGGCCTTGACCGCTGAAAAATCCATCACCATGCCTTCGTCGGCGGCGCCGGCAGTGGCGACTACCGGGCCGCTCAAGGTGATTTCGATGGCGTAGCGATGCCCGTGCAGATGACGGCACTGGCTGCTGTGGTTGGGGATGCGGTGGCCGGCGTCGAACTCCAGCCTGCGGGTGATGCGCATGGGGCGCGAATTATAACAAGCGCCCGTTCATGACACCCGGGCGTTATTTACGCGACTTGCGATCCCGCTGCGCGGCTGTTTTCAGATCGCGGTAGAGTCCGGGACGCGATTTTTTCAGGTAATGCACCAGCGCAAAATCATCGCCGCGCACCTGGGGCAACGGTATGCCCTCGACATGCACAATGCGCAGCAGTTCGCGCACAGGTCTGGGCATGCGGCGTCCGGACTCGTAGCGTGAGCCGCCGCTCTGGGTGACGCCGATCATCGGCCAGAATTGCTGCTGGTTAAGGCCGAGTTTGCGGCGGATTTCGCGGGGGTGGTCGGGGTTTCCTGCGGATTTTGCGGATTTCTTCAACTGGATTTCCTCCTGTGTCGCAAATAAGAGTGCCTTGAAGGGTAATGGTTCCAATATCGTCAGCGCCTGAATTTCGGCGCCGGGAACGGCCTCAATCTCGTTTTTCCCCTGAAAATCCCATAAAATACGCCCCTTTTTGGTTCACCAAGAAGACCTGCCAATATGGCGTTGATAGTCCAGAAATATGGCGGCACCTCGGTCGGCAGCGCAGAGCGCATCAAAAATGTCGCCAAGCGTGTCGCGCGCTGGAAAGCGCGAGGGCATGACATCGTCGTCGTGGTATCGGCCATGTCCGGTGAAACCAACCGGCTGATTGCGCTCGCCCGCGAAATCCAGGCGCATCCCGACCCGCGGGAATTCGACGTTGCGGTGTCCACCGGCGAGCAGGTGACGATTGCATTGCTGTCGATGGCGTTGCTCGAGATCGGCGTGCCGGCGCGCAGTTACACCGGCGGCCAGGTCAGAATCCTGACCGACAACGCCCATACCAAGGCGCGCATCGTCAGCATCGACGAGGACAACATGCGCGCAGACCTGAAAGCCGGTCGCGTGGTTGTCGTCGCCGGTTTTCAGGGTATCGACGAGGCCGGCAACATCACCACGCTGGGTCGCGGTGGATCGGATACCACGGGTGTTGCGCTGGCCGCGGCGCTGCAGGCTGATGAATGTCAGATTTACACTGACGTTGATGGCGTCTATACCACCGACCCGCGCATCGTGCCGGAAGCGCGGCGGCTGAAGACCATCACCTTCGAGGAAATGCTCGAAATGGCGAGCCTCGGTTCGAAAGTGCTGCAGATCCGCTCGGTTGAATTTGCCGGCAAGTACAAAGTGCGTTTGCGCGTGCTGTCCAGCTTTGAGGACGAAGGCGAAGGCACGCTGATTACATTTGAGGAAGACAAGGACATGGAAAAAGCCGTCATTTCAGGCATCGCGTTCAACCGCGACGAGGCGAAGATCACCGTGCTCGGCGTGCCCGATCGTCCGGGCATTGCCTATCAGATTCTCGGACCGGTCGGCGACGCCAATATCGATGTCGACATGATCGTGCAGAACGTCGGCCACGACGGCCTGACCGATTTTTCGTTCACGGTGCATCGCAACGACTACCAGAAGGCGCTGAACGTGCTGAAGCCGGTGGTCGAGCACACCAAGGCCCGCGGCATCCAGAGCGGCGACAGGATCGCCAAGGTATCGGTGGTCGGCGTCGGCATGCGCTCCCACGCCGGCATCGCCAGCACCATGTTCCGCACACTGGCCGAAGAAGGCATCAACATCGAAATGATTTCGACGTCCGAAATCAAGGTGTCAGTGGTCATCGACGAGAAATACACCGAACTCGCAGTGCGCGTGCTGCACAAGGCATTCGCACTGGATCAGGCCGCCTGAGAGGGCAGAAAAACGGGGGTGCTGTGTTATCCTCGCCGCAATTTCCAACGCAAGCGCAAGAGACAAACAGAGAGTGGTCACGGCGAAGCCGTCGTAACATTAGGCGCAGAGCGCCGAGACCACCGTGACAGAAAAGTTGGTGCAAGCGTAACGAGTAATGCAGCATAAGAGTTACAGAAGAGATGGCCGAGTGGTCACGGCAAAGCCGTCGTACAATTCAGCGCGGAGCGCCGAGACCACCGTGGCAGATGAGATGGTGCAAGTGCAAAAGATAAAGTAGTTGAAAAGGGTACAGGAGAGATGGCCGAGTGGTCGAAGGCGCGCCCCTGCTAAGGGCGTATAGGACAAAATCCTATCGAGGGTTCGAATCCCTCTCTCTCCGCCAGAACCTGCAAACGGGCCGGCCCCTGATTTGCAGAGCATGGCTCCAAAGCCATGGTAATGAGATAAGTAATTGTTTTTAAACAGTTATTTGTCATAAAAATAGTTATAACGAGCAGGAGGAGCTTGATGAATTTCAAACAATGCGCCGCAGTGGCGCTGCTCGGCGCAGCAGCCGCACAACCCGCACTGGCGCAGAGCGGCAAATATCCCGAAAAACCGATCCGGCTGGTGGTGCCGTTTCCGCCGGGCGGTACTGTCGATGTGACAGCGCGCCTGGTGGCGCCGCTGGCGGCTACCACGCTCGGCCAGCAGATCGTCATCGAGAACCGCGTCGGCGCGTCCGGCATCATCGGCACCGGTTCCGTGGCGCGCGCCGATCCCGACGGCTACACGCTGCTGATCAACACCACGCCGCTGGTGACCAATACGCTGATGTTCAACAAGGTGCCGTACGATGTGCTGACCGATTTTGTGCCGATTTCCAATCTGGCAAGCACGGCGTCATTTGTCAGCGTACATCCCTCCGTGCCGGCGCGTACGGTCAAGGAGCTGATTGCGCTGGCCAAGTCGCGTCCGGGCACACTGAACTACGGCGGGGCCGGCACCGGTACCAATCCGCATATTGCCGGTGAACTGTTCAATTTTCTCGCCAGGACCGAAATCCAGGTCGTGCAGTACAAAGGCGGCGGACCGGCGCTGACCGCAGCGCTGAGCGGAGAGGTTGGCGTGTCGTTTTCGGGTATTGCAGGGGCGACCGGGTTTGTCAAAGCAGGCCGGCTGCGCGCACTGGGTGTGACCAGCCTGAAACCGGTTGCAGCGTTGCCCGGCGTGCCGTCGATTGCCGACGTACTGCCCGGTTATGAATTCAGTGCCTGGTTCGCGCTGGTCGCGCCCAAGGGTACGCCGCGCAACATCATCAACGTACTCAATCAGAACTTCGTCAAGGCGGTGAATTCTGCTGAACTGAAGCAGCGTTTCGAACAGGAAGGCATTGATCCCATCGGCAGCACGCCGGAGCAACTGGCCGTCCATCTCGAAAGCGAATTGAAAAAATTCGCGCGTGTGATCAAGGAACGGAAAATGAAAGCCGAGTAGGCCTGCTGCTGCCGATTTATGGCTTGTTCTCTTATGGCTTGTTCTTCAGCCAGCTGACCGGCAGCATCACTGCATCGCCGTCGCCCATGCCGGCTTGCGATACGCTGTCGTAACATTCCAGCGCGCGCGCGGCGACCGGCAGATCGTATCCCAGCGTCCGCGCTTCATCGATCATCGTCGCCAGATCCTTGCGGATTGAATCAATGTTGAAGGTGACATGGGCCGGCGTTTTGCCGGCCAGTGCTTCGGCGATCATCGGGCCGCGGGTTTTCAGCATGTTGGGGCCGCCGGAAGTATCGGCAAAAATATCGACGACGCGCGCCGGGTCCAGACCCAGCGGTTGACACAGCGCGAGCGCTTCACCAAAAGCCTGCCAGAACACCAGCAATGGCAAATTGATCGCCAGCTTGAGACTGGCGCCGGCGCCGACCGGGCCGACATGTTCGATGCGTCGACACAGTTGCTCAAGCACCGGGCGTGCGCGCGCAAGATCGGCCGCATCACCACCGACAAAGCCCAGCAGCTTGCCATCGCGTGCCGGGCCGGTGGTGCCGCCGACCGGGCAGTCGATCATCGCTGCGCCCTTGGCTTGGATACGCTTGCCAAGCGCACGCTGGTTATCAGGACGCACTGTACTCATTTCGACAAACAGCTTTCCGGCAATCTGGCCTGAGAGCAGGCCCTGCGCTCCGTCATAGGCTGCGGTGATTGCGGCAGCATCGGTAAGCATTGACAGAATGATGTCGGCGGATTGCGCCAGCTCCGCAGGGGTCGCGGCGACTTTCGCGCCATGTGCGGTCAGCGCCTGCGCCTTGGCCGCAGTGCGGTTCCACACCGTGACCTGATGACCGTGTTTCAACAGGCGTTCCGTGATTGCAGCGCCCATCCTGCCGATGCCTGCCACGCCGATATTCATGCGGATGCTCCATTCAGATCAAGAGGTCTGCATGCTAACCAATGCACGATGGCGGTGCCAGCACTGATCTGTCATGACGATTCAATCTGGATGTGACGGCGCAAGGGTTTTTGCTATAATCCGCCCCCTTGAGCGGCCGTAGCTCATCTGGATAGAGTACTTGGCTACGAACCAAGGGGTAGGGGGTTCGAATCCCTCCGGCCGCGCCAGTTGCACCAGGGCCCGCGATCCATGTCGCGGGCCTTTTTTTGTCTCGAAATAATGCGAGGCAGCGCGTTCTTCAGCGACGCTATCTTTGGCGGGGATTCGCTACCGCAGATTTTTACGTCGCTGGCGGGCTAATGCGATTCAGGCGGCGACTGATGCATTTGGCAATGCATTGGGTCAGGCGTTGGCGCCAAATGAGGCCGGACAACAGCAGGAAATCAAACTGTCGCCGTGGCTCGACAACATGATCGCGCAGGCGGTTTACACCAATACCTTGACGGATATGCCATTGAGCAGTGGCGGGCCGCAATTGACCGGGAACGGTGTTCAATATACGGCCTACGATGTCGCCTATGGCATCGATGATGACAGCCCCTACGATCAGATTGTCCACAACGGCGCTGGCGAGGAGATTACTGCACAAGACCGTTGGAACGAGGCACGCAACCGGGCGGATTCAACAGTAACGGCCAACTACCAAGAGCACTACAAGCGATTGGAAGACGCGGAAGTCATAGCAAGAGTCAATGCGCAGCGGGCACAGGAAAGCAGTGCTCAGAATCAGCGTGAATTGAATCGTACGGCGTCGCTGGTGGAGATGAACGCGCAGGCTCGGGCGGATAGCAGCAGTGTTTCATGGGGCGCTAATCCGCGTGTCGGCGGGGGGAGTTCCATAACCGCGGAAAATGGATATACGCCTGCGAAATCGCTGATAGGCGATTCATATCGCAATGCTGTCAATGGAATGCTTGACTCGTCAAATACGCCCTTGCAACGTCTTGCATTTGGCGGTCTCGCTGCAGCAACTGCGATCCCGGGATTTGCCAACGATTTAGCGGTTGATGCATATAACGCACCAGGTAATGTTTATACCGGCGCGCAGAGAATTACCATAGGTTTAGCGACTGGCGACACGGCGCAATTGTCAGCGGGTTTGATGCAATCGAGCGGTGGAATATTGGGCTTTATGGGGATACTCGGTGCCACGCAGTCCATAGTCGCGAATGAGATTGGTTTAATTGAATCGCAAGTGGCTAACGCTGGGGCTAGAGCGACGTATAATGTCACAAACACGGCCGAGGCTATTTCAGGCAGCCGTGGAACCGTTACCGGTGCGCAATGGAATGAATTTTTTTCTGCCAAGTATGGCGCACAGAATGTGTTCTGGGACTGGCCGAAGAATCAAGGTTTTGTTTATGGTGCAGATGGGATGGGGTCTTTGCAGCCTGGTCAACTAATTGGCCGCCTGGGGAACGAAAGGGGGACATTCGCTAGTCCCTTAGGCTCTACCCCAGAAACATTATCACTTCGTCCTGGCACCGATCTTAGCAATCTGAACGTTTATCGCGTAATACAAGAAATCCCTGGCACGCGTACTGGTCCAGCAGCCCCTGCTTTCGATATGCCTGGATATGGCACCCAACATGAGTTGCCGAAATCGGTAAAGGAGCTATTGAATCCAGCCAATCCTTACCTTGAGCGCGTTACAAAATGAGGGAGGTTGTATCGATGGATAAAGACAATCTCAAGACGACTCTGATTGCGGAAAAATTTAATCCCCGATCTTATTCTTTGGAAGATGAGGACAAGGACGAGGCTTTATGCCTACGCCTGGAGAGTGGTAGCTGGTGCGTTTACTACAGCGAACGTGGCTTGCAGACGGGGAAACAGTGCTTCGCTGATGAACAATCTGCTTGCGAATATTTTCTTGATGAGATGAGATCAGACCCAACAACAAAAACTGACTGGAAGAGTGGTTTCAGTATGTAGTTGGGCGGATTCAACTTGTAGGCTTTTGGGTCAGGTCTAGCAAAGTAGCATTCTTTATTCTAACGGGCCGCCCCTTTCACCCGCCCGCCGCCGCAGCACTCACCCGAGCCAGCGCCTCGCCCGCGGTGACAATATCGATGCCCTGATAACGCTTGAGGTTCAGGAGATCGCTGTCGCCCGAAACGATCAGATCAGCCTGCGCGGCCAGCGCACAGGCGAGAACATGATCGTCGTCGGGATCAGTGACGATCACTGGGGGTATGCTGGCAGGCGTGATGATTCTTGCCAGATTCATGTATCTCTGTAACGCGCCGTCCGGATACGTGTTTGCAGCGCGTGCAGCTTCGGAGAATTTTCCGCGCCCGACCACATCAGCCAGTTCTGCGAGCAATCGCGCCGTGGTGTAGAAGGCAATCCTGCGATTGTCACGCGCTGCTGCAATTAACCTGTGCGGCGCGCCTTTCCAGAACAGCGCGGAAATGACGGTGTTGGTATCCAGTACGAGACGCATGTCGCGTCGTATCAATGGCCTGCGCGTTGCCGCTCCAAGCGGTATGCACCAATTTCAGCCTGAATGTCTTCGTCGGACATGGGCGGGATACCAGCGGATTCGACGCGATCGGCATTCGACAGAAAATCGTCAAATGCTTTATCCCGCAGTGCGTCGGCAATGATCTGCGCAAGTGCTTTCGGCGCAAGCAAGCCAGCCTGCTTTGCCTTGGCAGCCAGGTTATCCGGCAGCTCTAATGTGACTTCGAGAATTGTCATATTGGCATTTCCTTCAATACGAACCTGCTGCTGATTCTACGCGACCTGCCATAAGCCGGGCAAACCGGCGTTTTGAGCGACTTCCAGTCTCACTACGGATGCCTTTGGCAATGCATCAGTCGCTCCTTGTGTGGCATCGATGCATTTCCCCAATCAGCGTTATCGCGATATAAACGTGCGCTTTACAATTCTGGCGAGCCGCGATTATCCTGTGAGGTATTGAATATCGGGACAGGCAATATTCCGAGACGCCGCTTGCAGCCTTTGGCTACATCTGATGAGGACGCAAACTATGAACCACCCGGACGAAAAAGTGATTCTGGAAAAATTAAAACGCCTTCTGCCGGAACGAATGGCAGAGGTGGCGGATTTTGTTGATTTTCTATGCGCTCGTAATGAAGGACGGGGGTTGACGCGTGACGCCACGCGTGCGTCGCTGCCGGCCTTTGCCCAAGTTTGGGATAACACCGAGGATGCTGTATACGATGCACTATAGTTTCGGCGATATTGTGCTGGCGCCGTTTCCGTTTACCGATCAAAGTGCTTAAAAGAAGCGACCGGCGGCGGTGGTTTCAAGCAGCGAGTATCATTGAGCCCGACCTGATCTGCTAATCATGGCCGTGACGAGTCTGTTGCGTTCTGCCACGGACTTCGGCGAGGTGATGGTGCAGGATTGGCAGACGGCAGGGTTGCTCAAATCTTCTGTCATAAAGCCGGTGATTACGACAATCGAACAATCACTCATCATTCGCGCGATGGGCAAACTCGCGCAAGGTGACGAGGCGGCGTTGCGCCGGGCGATCACGTCGCTCATTGGGTAGCCGCTACCGTTGAATGTTGCTGACAGCCACGCCTGCATCTGTGAGCGGAGGGGAAGGCGACGCGCCCCTTGCTGTTAACGTGACGACCACGTTTTCTATAATTGTCCATCACTTATCAGGAGAATTGACTTGAGCCATCTGCGCCACACCGAACAACGCAAACGTTTTCGCGCCATTCTCAATGGCAGCGAGTGCCTGTCTCCGGCCAGCGTGTATGACGCGCTGTCTGCCCGCGTGGCAGAAAGTGTCGGTTACAAACTGGGCATACTCGCCGGGTCGGTATCGTCCAACACCACGCTGGCGGCACCGGACCTGATCCTGCTGACGCTGACCGATTTTGCCGATCAGGTGCGGCGCATGATGCGCGTCAGCGACCTGAGCCTGCTGGTCGATGCCGACCACGGCTACGGCAATGCGCTGAATGTGATGCGTACGGTGCAGGAACTGGAACATGCCGGCGTGTCGGCGATGAGCATTGAAGATACGTCGCTGCCGATCCGTTATCAGCAGCCGGAAGGCAAGGATGAACTGATTTCCGTCGGCGAGATGGTCGGCAAGCTGAAAGCAGCCGTTGCCGCACGCCGCGATCCGACGACGGTGATTGCCGGTCGCACCGCGGCACTGAAAGTCGAGGGCACTGAAAAAACCGTGGAGCGGGTCAAGGCCTATGCCGCGTGCGGCGTGGATTGCATATTCATCATCGGCGTCGAAACCGCGGAACAGGTAAAAGCGGTGCGCGATGCCTCGAAATTGCCGGTGATTGTCGGTCCGGGTAAAACCACCGTGACGCGCGAAGAGTTTGCGAAGGCC
>JAKFUJ010000409.1 GCA_021732805.1 Betaproteobacteria bacterium
GGCAACCAGCAGCGGATTCATCGCCGAGGTCGCGACCAGCGGCAGGAACAGCAGGATCATGCAGGCGGCAAAGGCGCCGCCGCTGAGACTCCAGCGCGCCAGAGGGTGAAAAACAAACGGATACAGTGCACAGGCGGCGATGATTGCCAGTCCGGCCAGCGCCGGCATGATTGCAAACAGCAGGCCAAGCCGGCGCGCTGGCTCGGCTACTGCCTTGCCGGCGAGCCGGCCGCCCCACCAGTAACCGAGCGCCAGTGATATCAGCGTGATCGACAGGATGCCGGTCCAGATATAAAGGCTGACGCCGAAATAGGGCGTCATGATGCGCGAGGCCAGCAATTCAAGCGCGAGAATCGCGCCACCGGAAATAAAAATCAGGGCAAAGGGCATGGTCTGGCAGGGGTTCCGGGAAGTGGTCGGTTATAATTCGCCGCCAATCTACCACAGGCAAAGTCGCTTTCCCGTGACCTCGAAGGCAACCGTGCCGCGGGTGGTGGCCGTTACCAATCAAACCGGTCAGTAGGCGTGGCGACAGGCCATGGAGGCGATCATGCAGCGTCTGTTGAATATGTTCAGGGAAGTGCTGCCGGCGCTGCTGTGCGGCGGCCTGTTGTTTGGCGGTACTGCGCGCGCTGCGGATGAACCGAGCGTACCCTATGTTCCGACGCCGCAGGCCGTGGTCGAGCGCATGCTGGCCATGGCGAAAGTGACGGCGCAGGATTACCTGATTGATCTCGGTTCCGGCGACGGTCGTATTGTTGTCACCGCCGCCAAAAAATACGGCACACGCGGTTTCGGCGTCGATCTGAATCCGGTGCGCATCAGCGAAGCCAACGACAATGCGCGCAAAATGGGTGTCACCGACAAGGTCGCGTTTTACCAGCGCAACCTGTTTGAAACCGACCTGTCCAACGCCACCGTGATCACCATGTATCTGCTGCCGCGGATCAACCTGCAGTTGCGGCCGCAGCTGCTGGAGCTGAAGCCGGGCACCCGTCTGGTATCCCATGATTTTGACATGGGCGACTGGAAGGCCGATGCGTCAGTGCGCATGGAGGCCGGTGACAAGTTTTCCGGCGCCGGCGGCGACAGCGATGTCTATTTCTGGGTGGTGCCGGCGAAAGTGGTCGGCGGCTGGCGTTCGCAATTCCCGGTATCGGGCAAGCCGCAGACGTACGAATTCAGTCTGGAACAGAAATACCAGGTGGTCAGCGGGTCGGCGCGCGTCAATGGCCGTTCCGTGAAAATCGAGAATGCAAAACTGCGCGGTGCGGAACTGGCGTTCTCGTTCACCGCGGAAGTGAATGGTGCACCGGTGAAGCATGAATTCAGCGGTCGTGTCGATGGCGGCCGCATCACCGGTCAGGTCGCGTTGTCGGGCAGTCGCCTGACGGCGCGCGTGGAATGGATAGCCGAACGCGCGTGATGCGCCGGGGCATGGAGGCAACAGACTGATGCAGATGCGGAAGATGGCCGGCGCCTTGCTGCTGGCGCTGGTGACGATGGTGATGGCAGTGAGTACGACGGTGAGCACGGCAGTGCGGGCGCAGGATTTCGGTGACACGCCTTATGTGCAGACGCCGCAGAATGTCGTCGACGCCATGCTCGATACGGCGAAGGTGACCGGCAAGGATTACGTGATCGACCTCGGTTCGGGTGACGGCCGCATGGTCATCACCGCGGCAAAAAAGCGCGGTGCGCGCGGTTTTGGTGTGGATCTCGACAAACGGCTGGTGAAACTCGCCAACGACAATGCACGCAAGGCCGGCGTTGCCGAGCGTGCGAAGTTCTATGCCCGCGACCTGTTCGAGACCGATATGTCGCCGGCGACGGTGATCACCATTTATCTGCTGCCGGAAGTGAACCTGATGGCGCGCAGCAGGCTGCTGGCGCTGAAGCCGGGTACGCGCATCGTGTCGCACGATTACGGCATCGGCGACTGGACCCCTGATATCGAGTACGAAATGGATGCGCCGGGCAAACCGGTCGGTCGTTCGCAGAAAAGCAAAGTGTTGTATTGGGTGGTGCCCGACATCGTCGCCGGACGCTGGTCATGGACCATGGACAGCGCCGGCAAACGGCAGACCGTTGAACTGCTGCTGCAACAGAATTACCAGAAGCTGCAGGCGACGGCGAAACTCGATGGTCGTGCCGTAGCGGTGGAGCGCGCGACACTGACGGGACGTACGGTGGATGTAACGCTGCAATTGCCGGAACGCGGTCGTGTACTGTTCAGCGGACGTCGCAGCAATCAGGCGCTCGACGGCGAGATGCGCACGGACGGCAAAGGTGCGGCTGTGCGATGGAGCGCGGCGCGTACTGAACTACTCGATGCGGCGCATGTGATTGCGCCGCCGCCGGTGATTCGTGAATACGGGATAACGCAATAGAGAAATGTTTAAGTCATTGTTTTTAAAAAATATTTTAAGAAATATCCTGTTCGGTGGGGGGCTGGTTTTGCTGCTGCTGCCACGCGCGCACCCGCAACAGCCGTACTGGCAGTTCGATGTGCCTTTCGTGCCGACGCCGTACGTGGTGATCGAAGAAATGCTGCGGCTGGCGAATGTGTCGGCGCAGGATTTTGTGATGGACCTCGGTTCGGGTGACGGCCGCGTGCTGATCACCGCCGCAAAAAAATTCGGCGCACGCGGCATCGGTGTCGATCTCGACGGCGATCTGGTGGCCGAGAGCATTGAAGCGGCGGAAGCGGCGGGCGTTGCCGACCGCGTCAAGTTTCTGCAGCAGGATCTGTTCAAGACCGACATCAGTCAGGCCACGGTGATTACCATGTATCTGCTGCCCGGTGTGATGATGCGTTTGCGTCCCGTGCTGCTCAATCTGAAACCGGGCACACGGTTGGTGTCGCACGATTTCCGTCTCGAAGACTGGAATCCGGACGTGACCACGCAAATCCGCAAGAACACTTTCCTGTGGATCGTTCCGGCGAAAGTGGCCGGCAAATGGGACATCAGGATACCGTTGCCCGGCGCCGATCAATCCATAACCGAACACGTGATCAATCTCGAACTGCGACAGAAATTCCAGGAAGTCGATGGTGTTGCCCGTTTCAACGGGCGCCATGCGCAGATCTGGGAGCCCAGACTGTCCGGCGACAAACTGAGCTTTGTCATCGTCGATGACCGTGATCGCGAGAACGAGGCCAGCCTCTATTTTGAAGGGCGTGTCAGCGGTGATGCGGTTGAAGGCCGGTTCCGCCGTGGCGCCGGCAATGCACAGACCGTGTATCCCTGGCGCGCGGTGCGCATACAGTCGCCATTATGAATGCATTGCGACACTGCGCCTGTTCAATCGTGCTGGCGCTGCTGTGCTGGCATGTTGCTGCGGCCCGGGCATCCGATGTGCCGTATGTGCCGACGCCGATGAACGTAGTCGACGCCATGCTCGCCCTGGGCGGAGTCGGGCCCGGCGATTACCTGATCGATCTCGGCTCCGGCGACGGTCGCATCTCGATCCGCGCCGCCACCCGTTTCGGCACCCGCGGCATGGGTGTGGATCTCGAAGCTCATCTGGTCAATTCGGCCAATGACGACGCGAAAAAACAGGGTATCGCCGACAAGGTGACATTTGCCGTACGCAACCTGTTCGACACCGACCTTGGCCGTGCTACCGTCATCACCGCCTATCTGTTCCACTCGGTCAATCTGCGGCTGCGGCCGCTGTTGTTTGAACAATTGAAACCCGGCACGCGCATCGTGACCCACGATTTCGATTTTGGCGACTGGCCGCCGGATCAAAAACTCACCATCGACGTGCCGGATAAAGCCTACGGCCCGCCGCGCAGCGATATCATGCTGTGGGTGATCCCGGCGAATTTTGCCGGCACCTGGCAATGGCCGGTGGCTGGTTCAGCCACGCATGAATTGCGGCTGGAGCAGAAATTCCAGATGCCGGTGGGTGCGGCCATGGCGCAGGGACGACCGTCGCGTCTGGGTGAGGCGCGCATCAAAGGGGACACGGTGAGTTTTACGCTGACCGGAGAAGCAGGCGTGCAGCGTTACAGCGGGCGCATCAGCGGCAATGTGATCAGCGGCACGGTGGTGTTGCGCGATGGCGATCCACCGCTGCCGTGGCGGGCGGAGCGGATCAAAACAGGCAAAATCAATATCGGCAACATGAGCGGCAGCATCAATGCGCTGCGCCAAGTTGCGGCAAGCAGTCCACTCAAGGAGCGGTGATGAAAATGGCAGGCGTGCAGGTTGCAAAATTACTGGCCGGTGCGGCCCTGGTCATGGGCGGGTTCGCATCTCCCGCGGTTGCGCAAGAGGGCCGCGGCGATGTGGTGTATGTGCCGACGCCGCAGATTGTCGTCGACACCATGCTGCAGATGGCCAAGGTCGGACCCAAAGATTTCCTGATCGATCTCGGCTCCGGTGACGGGCGCTTCGTCATCACCGCGGCGACCAAATACGGCGCGAGTGCTTTCGGCGTCGATCTCGATACCTATCTGCTGAAGTTGGCCAACCAGAATGCGAAGAAGGCCGGTGTCACCGACAAGGTGAGTTTCATCGAGCAAAATCTGTTCACCACGGATCTGTCACGGGCAACGGTGATCAGCACCTATCTGCTGCCGGAGATGAATCTGCGGCTGCGTCCCAAGTTCATGGCATTGAAACCCGGCACGCGGATCGTGACTCACGACTATCACCTCGGCGAATGGGATCCCGACGAACAGCGCGAACTGAGCGTGCCCGAGAAAAAAGTCGGTGAACCCGGCATCAGTTATCTGTTTTCCTATGTGGTGCCGGCACGGGTGCCGGGAAAATGGCAATCAGTGGTTGCCATCGGCGGTCGCGAAACACCGATGGAATTTACCCTGCAGCAGGAATTCCAGGAAGTCGAGGGCAAGGTCGAAATCCGTGACCGCAGTGCCGAACTGCGCGGCCGCATCATGGGTGAACGCATTCGCCTGGTTGCGGCACCCCGCAACGGCGTGCCGCGGCACGAATTTTCAGGTCAGATCGGCAACGGCGCCATTACCGGCACGCTGGTCATCGGCGAAGGCGCTGCGCGGCAGCAGGTGGCATGGAACGCGCGGCAAATCCAGCGCGGCGAGCTGAAGCGCGCGTCGGACGAACTGCCGGAAGAAAAGTAAAAGCGGAGAAATAAATGCGGAGAAGTAACCGCGGAGAAATAATCCGTTAACCCCACTATCCGGCGCTGCCGGAGGAGCACGCATGAGCACAACCGAAACCGCAGCGGCACCGCGTCAGACCCTGTCCGTCACCGATGCCTGCGCGATGATCGTCGGTCTGATCGTCGGCGCCGGCATATTTGGCACCCCGGCCATCGTCGCCGGCGCAGTGGGCGGCGAGGCAACGCTGTATGCGGTGTGGATAGCCGGCGGCGTGTTTTCGATCATCGGCGCCCTGTGTTACGCCGAACTGGCGACGGCATTTCCGTCGGCCGGCGGTGAGTATCATTTTATTCACCGCGCATTCGGCCGCTCGCTGGCGTTTTTGTATGGATGGGCGCGGATGACGGTGATCGTCGCCGGGTCAATCGCGGTGTTCGCTTATCTGTTCGGTGATTACATGTCGCGCGTGGTCAATCTCGGCGCGTATTCGTCTCCGATCTGGGCGGCGTTGATCGTGGTAACGCTGACCTTGGTGAATTACCGGGGAATCCGCGAAGGCAAGGTTACGCAGAACATTTTCACCGTGCTCGAAGTCGGCGGGCTGGTGCTGATTGTGGTTGCCGGATTTTTCTTCGCCGCGCCGCCGCAGGTCGTGGCACCCGCGGTTGCCGGCGCCAGCCAACCCTGGTACATGGGCGCCGGCATCGGCTCGGCGATGATTTTTGTGCTGTTCACTTTCGGCGGCTGGAACGATGCCGCCTACATTTCTGCCGAGGTGCGGGACCGTGATCGCAACATGGCGCGCGCACTGCTGATTGCGATCGGCGTGGTGACGCTGCTGTATCTGCTGGTGAATGCGGCTTATCTGAATGGACTGGGTTATGCCGCGATGGCGCGCTCCGACGCGGTCGCCGCCGACCTGCTGAAAGCAGCATGGGGGCCAGCCGGTGAAAAACTGATTGCGGTGATGATCGCCATCGCTGCGCTGACTTCGGTCAACGGTTCGATGATCGTCGGCGCGCGTTCGAATTATGCGCTGGGCCGCGACTGGCCGATGCTCGGCTATCTCGGGCGCTGGCACGAGGCCAGTGGTTCACCGCGCAATGCGATGCTGGTGCAGGGGGTGATTGCATTGGGGTTGGTCGGTCTGGGCGCGCTCCAGAACTCCGGATTCAAAGGACTGGTCGAATATTCGCTGCCGGTGTTCTGGGGCTTTTTCCTGCTTACCGGCATTGCGCTTTTTGTACTCCGTGTGAAAGAGCCTGCTGCACCGCGGCCGTTCAAGGTGCCGTTGTATCCGGTGCTGCCCGCCGTGTTTGTGCTGATGTGCGGCTACCTGCTGTATTCGAGCCTGACCTATCACGGCACCCATGCGCTGGTCGGACTGGTCGTTCTGGCAGTCGGTGCGGTGGTGCTGCTGATTGCTCGCGTCCGCGCAACAAATAATTAATAAAATCAATTACTTATAGTCACCCATCCCTGTCGGCGCCAGCGCGCCGGCAGTCCCCGGCCTGTGCTTGAAATCGGCCACTGCCGACCCCACGTTTTCGTCACCCATTTTGTTCACCGATTCCGGAGCAGCCATGACCGAGACCGCCCATACCGATACGACCACCAAGCCCGGCAAGGAAACCCTCGGTTTCCAGGCCGAGGTCAAACAACTGCTGCAACTGATGATTCATTCCTTGTACAGCAACAAGGAAATATTCCTGCGCGAACTGGTGTCCAACGCGTCCGATGCCTGCGACAAACTCCGATTCGAGGCGCTCACCGACAAGGCGTTGCTGGAAAACGATGCCGAACTGAAAATCCGCGTCGCCTTCGATCCCGAGGCGCGCACGGTGACCATCACTGACAACGGCATCGGCATGTCGCGCGAGGAAGTGATCGCCAATGTCGGCACCATCGCCCGTTCCGGCACCCGCGAATTTCTGGCGAAGATGACCGGCGATACTGCCAAAGACGCGCATCTGATCGGCCAGTTTGGCGTCGGCTTCTATTCTTCGTTTGTCGTTGCCGACAAAGTCACGCTGGTGACGCGCCGCGCCGGACTCGCAGCAGCGCAGGGTGTGCGCTGGGAATCTGACGGCGGCGGCGAATACTCGCTGGAGGTCGTGAACAAAGTCGAGCGCGGCACTGCAGTCACGCTGCATCTGCGTAACGGGGACGGTAATAAGGGCGAAGACGAATTCCTTGATGGCACAAGGCTGCGCACGATCCTGCGCAAATATTCCGATCACATCACGCTGCCGATCCTGATGAAGGAAGAGGAGTGGGACAAGGATTCCGGAAAATATCGCACCACCGGCAAGGATGAAACCGTCAATCAGGCCAGCGCATTATGGGCGCGGTCGAAAAACGATATCAGCGAAGAGCAGTATGTCGAGTTCTATAAACATGTGGCACATGATTTCGAGGCGCCGCTGACCTGGTCGCACAACAAGGTCGAGGGGCGCAAGGAATATACCCAGTTGCTCTACATCCCGGCGCGCGCGCCGTTCGACCTGTGGGACCGCGAGCAGCGGCGCGGGATCAAGTTGTATGTGAAACGCGTGTTCATCATGGATGACGCCGAAAACCTGATGCCGCATTACCTGCGTTTCGTGCGCGGGGTGATTGATTCCAACGACCTGCCGCTGAACGTGTCGCGCGAGATACTGCAGGAGTCGAAGGACATCGAAGCCATCCGCGCAGCGTCAGTGAAACGCGTGCTGACCATGGTGGAAGACCTCGCGGAAAACTCCAAAGACAAGTTCACGACGTTCTGGAAGGAATTCGGATGCGTGTTCAAGGAGGGCATCGGCGAAGACCAGGCCAACCGCGAGCGTATCGCCAAACTGCTGCGTTTTGCGTCGACGTTAAAAGATACCGCCGACGAGGAAGTGTCGCTGGCCGATTATGTGGCGCGGATGAAACCCGAGCAGGAGAAGATTTATTACGTGACCGCGGATTCGTTCATTGCGGCCAGGGCCAGCCCGCACCTCGAGGTATTGCGCAAGAAGGGTGTCGAGGTGCTGCTGCTGTCGGAGCGTGTCGACGAATGGATGATGTCCTTCCTCACCGAATTCGAAGGCAAGCCGCTGCAATCGGTGGCGCGCGGTGCGCTGGATCTGGGCAAGCTTGAAGACGAAGCCGAGAAAAAAGCGCAGACCGAGGCCGCAGCACAGCACAAGGCCCTGACTGAACGCATCAGCAAAGCGCTGGGTGAGCGGGTCAAGGAAGTAAGGGTGACATTGCGTCTGACCGATTCACCGGCGTGCCTGGTGGCCGATGAACACGACATGACCGCCGGTCTGCAGCGCATGCTGAAGGCGGCGGGACAGAAAATGCCGATGGCGAAGCCGATACTCGAGATCAATGCCGGACATCCGCTGGTGCAGCGCCTGCAGGCGGAATCCGACGACGCGCGTTTTGGCGATTTCGCCGGCGTGCTGTTTGAGCAGTCATTGCTCGCCGAAGGCGGCCAGCTTGAGGATCCGGCGGGATTCGTCAGGCGGTTGAACCAGTTGATGCTGGCCATGGGGCAATAACAGCCCACCCGGCCGCCTCAGTGCGGCCGGCGCGGTGTGCCGGCGATGTTTTCAAACTCCTGAATGTCCATCGGCCGGCCGTATAAATAACCCTGGGCCTGATCGCAGCCGGCATTGCTCAGGAAATCATGCTGTTCGCGGGTTTCGACGCCTTCGGCGACGACTTTGACATCAAGGTTGTGGGCGAGGGTGATGATCGCCCTGACCAGCGCGGCATCGTTGCGGTCGGTGGTGACCCCCTGCACAAAGGTCTTGTCGATTTTCAGCCGGTCGATCGGGAAGCGCTTCAGGTGCGACAGGCTCGCGTAGCCGGTGCCGAAATCGTCCATCGCAAGCCTGATACCCAAACCTTTTATTTGATTCAATATTTCCAGGCCGCTTTCAAGGTCTTCCATCACCATGCTTTCGGTGATCTCGAGTTCCAGCGACTGTGCCGGTAAACCAGATGTGCCCAGCGCATCGCGCAGCAGCAGTAACAGAGCTGGATCGCGCAATTGCCGTGCCGACAGGTTGACCGACATCAGCGGCGACAGTCCGGCTTTGGCGAATGCGATGCTTTGTACGCAGGCGGTGTTGATCACCCATTTTCCGATGTGCACGATCTGCCTGGATTCTTCGGCCATCGGGAGGAACTGTGAAGGCGCGATCAAACCGAATTCCGGATGCTGCCAGCGGATCAGCGCTTCGGCGCCGAGTACGGCGCCGGTCTGCAGATCGACCAGCGGCTGGTAGTGCAGCAGAAATTCATTGCGTTCCAGTGCCCGTCGCAGGTTGTTGGTGAGGGTGATTTTGCTGGTGATGGTGTCGTTCATGCCGCGGGTATAAAAGCGCGACGTGTTTTTGCCTTCTTCTTTGGCCTTGTACATCGCAATATCGGCGTATTTGAGCATTACACCGGCTTCCTCGCCGTCATCGGGACAGACGCTGATGCCGATGCTGCAGGTCAGCGAGAGATCATGATTTTGTACGGGGATCGGCCGCAGCACGGACTCCATGATGCGGCTCACGGCGTCGGAAATGTCTTCAATGCGATGCTGGTCATTGAGCACAATGACGAATTCGTCACCGCCGAGTCGGCCCACGGTATCGCCTTCGCGCACGCTGGCGGAGAGACGGTTTGCGGTCAGTTTCAGCACCTGATCGCCGACGGCGTGGCCGTAGCCGTCATTGATCAGCTTGAAGCCGTCAAGGTCGATGAACAGCACGGCGACCTTCTGACTGCGCCGCTTGGCCTGAATCGCAGCCAGCTGCAGCCGGTCCATCAGCAAGCCGCGGTTGGCGAGTCCCGTCAGCAGGTCATGGGTGGCGCGGCGTTCCAGTTCGTTCTGGTAATTGCGGGCTTCGGTGATATCGTTGAGCATGCCGACAAGGTGGGTGACCTTGCCTTGATGATCCCGCACCGGTGACAGGTAGAGCTCGTTCCAGAACAGCTTTCCACTCTTGTGGTAGTTGCGCAGTACCACCCGGCCTTCGCTTTCCTCATGGATCAGCGCGCGCAGTTTTTTGAGGTCGGGCTGGTCGCGGTCCTCGCCCTGCAGGAAACGGCAGTTTTTGCCCAGCACTTCCTCGAGAGTGTAACCGCTGATCCGTTCAAACGCCGGATTGACGTAGATGATCGGGTGGTCGATTTGCTGGTAATCGGTGATCAGGATGGCGTTGACGCTGGACTCAATGGCCCGCTCGCGCAGGCGCAATGTCTCATCGCGCTGCATCTGCCGGTTGATGTCCCGGAAAAAAACCGAAATGCCCGCGGTATGCGGGTAGACATGTACATCGAACCAGGTGTTCAGGGGCACGTAGTGCTCGGTGAACTGGATGGATTTCTGTTCGCGCAGCGCGCGATGGAATTGCCGGTAGATTTCGGTGTCGACAGTTTCCGGAAATTCATCCCAGATGGACTTGTGCAGCAGTTCCGCGCTGCCGCGCTTCAGCAGTTCCTCGGCCTTCGGATTCAGGTAGCTAAAACGCCAGCGGTCGTCGAGCACGATGAAGGCGTCGGTAATGCTCTCGAATATGCGGCGGTTTTCGGAGTTTTCCTCGACCAGTGCGACAGTGGCGGTTTGCTGCTCGGTGATCGCCGAAAACAGTTCACGGTTGGCGCTGCTCAGCCGGCTCGAACGTTCGCGGCTCAAGGCCAGTGCCAGCGAGGCGATGGTGGTGACGATGCTGACCAGCAGTCCGCCGAACAGCACCATCAGCGGCATTTCGCCGCCGATGGTCTCCTCAAAACCTGGCTGGGAGGTGATTTCCACGCGCCAGATTTGTCCATACTGATTCAGGGCGATTGTTCGTGTGAACATCGGGTGATGTGCTTCACTGCCCTCGCGGGCGACGGTGTCATGGAGCAGTGCATCGGGCTGGTTGTCGGCCCCGTCGTATACCCTTATACCCAGATCCCGGTAGGCGTCGCCCAGGGCGCCGTGGATGAAATCCTTCATCCGGAACGGCGCATAAACATATCCCGCCAGCGCTGCGCGGCGGGATTCACTATCGGCCGCGGTGCGACCGGCGGCGTAATAGGGCACGTACATCAGAAAACCGGTTTGCCGGCCGGCTTCGGTTTCCGGGGGCAGGGTCACTTTGCGGGTCATTGTGGACTGCCCGCTGTCCCGGGCCTGCACCATGGCTGCGCGGTGCACCGGGTCGGTATACATGTCGTATCCGAGCATTCGCGAATTGCCGCCGGCAAACGGCTCGATGTAGACGATCGCCGTGTAATCATCGCGCACGCCTGCGGGCCACAGTTTAAAGTCGGCGAAACCCTCGGCGCGCATTGCGCCGGCATGAGCCGCCAGATCATCGCTGGCGAGACGTTTTGCGAATCCCACGCCCTGGATGCCGGGGTAGCGCTCGTCGAGGTGGAGGGAGGCAACGTAGTTCCGCCAGCCGGTGCGATTGACGGTGCCCGAGGCGCGGAGAAAACCGGCGCTGCCGCGCAGGATCTGTTCATAACCGGCAAGGCGCGATTCGATGCGCAGCGGGATTTCGGCGGCCTTGGCGCGAAAGCGGTTTTCGATTTCCTGCTGCGCGAGTTCGCGGGCGAGATACCACCCGGCCAGCGTCAACGACAGCAAAAAAACGCCGACGAACACCGATGCCATGCGGCTGTTGTCAGAGCGCGAAACCGGTATCAATTCCCTGATGCCTACCATGTCATGTGGCTGCCTGATCAAATATTTTTGTTGTTGACGGATTCGCTGAAAAATTGACTGCAGGAAAATTCCGGCTTACAAGCCCGATAACCGGTAAATTCGGTTTGGCAAACGAGTCAATGCCGACTATTCTAGAACATCAGGGCTGTTATGACCTGTTGCAACCATTTCCGCACCGACAGTGATTTTTGGAGATTGACATGGCACATTTGTTATCTTTGCGCAGGCTGCCCGCCCGAATCATGTTGCTGGTGATCGCTTTGTTTGGCGCAGGATCTGGCCATGCCGCCGATACGTTTCCCAACAGGCCGTTACGCATGCTGGTGGGTTATCCCCCCGGCGGACCCAATGACATTACCGCGCGCATTACCGCGGAATATCTGTCATCGGTACTGGGACAGCAGGTAATCGTCGACAATCGCGCCGGCGCCGGCGGCACCATATCGGCGACCATCCTGTCACAGGCCGCCCCTGACGGTTACACCCTCGGCCTGTGCGCGAACGGCGAGATGGCGATTGCGCCGAACCTGCGGCTGAAGATGCCGTACGATCCGTTGAAGAGTTTCGCGCCGGTCAGCCGCGTCGGCTCGGGACAACTGGCGCTGGTGGTGCCGGTATCGCTGACTGCGAAAACCACCGGAGATTTTGTCGCGCAGGCGAAGGCAAAACCCGGAGCGCTCAACTTCGCGTCTTCGGGCACCGGATCCACGGCACACCTTGCCGCGGAACTGTTCAAGTCGATGGCGAAAATCGACATCGTGCATGTGCCGTACAAGGGTGCAGCGCCGGCATTGTCCGACATCATCGGTGGCCAGGTACAGATGCTGATCACCGGTTATTCGGGCGTGGTGCCGCACGCCAAGGCGGGACGATTGCGCGTGCTGGCGGTGACCGGGGCGCAGCGGCTGAAGGCGGCGCCGGACGTGCCGACCATCGGTGAGACGTTGCCGGGTTACGCGGTGAATTCCTGGTATGGGGTGTTTGCCCCTCTGGGAACTCCACGCGCGCTGCTGGATCGTTTCCAGCGCGACATTGCGACGATGACGCAGACGCCGGCGGTCATCGCGCGCATGACTGCGCTGGGTATCGAGGCGGATGGCAGCGGGGGGCAGGAACTGGCTGCGCAGATGAAAGAGGAAATTGCCAAATGGCGCAAGGTGGTCGAGATTGCGGGTGTGAAAAAAGAGTAAGTTTGCTGATGCCTGCAGTTTGCGCGCGGCATTGCTCAGCTCACAGGTCCCGTATTTCAGTCCTGCCCGTCGCGCCAGCGGTACCATTGGTAGATTGCGCGCTGGCCGATGCGGCGCAATCCCGCAAGCGGAAATCGCGGCAGGGGCGTGGCCACCGGCAACGCCGGTGACAGGCAGGTGTCACCGGCAACCACAGCGGCAAGCAGCTTGCCGGCGTACGGCGCATAGGCCACGCCGCTGCCCTGATAACCCATCGCATAATGCACCGATGAATCGTCCGCCGCGCGGTGGATGTGCGGCAGGAAATCCGCGGTCAGGCATACCCAGCCCCACCAGTCGTAGTCCACGCTGATGTCGCGCAATGCGGGGAGTTTGGCCTTGAGTTCCGCAAGCAGGAAGTCGCGCTGCCGCGCATGGCCGTCGGGCGTGTCGGTGATCAGGCCGCGACCGCCGAACAGGATGCGGTCGTCGGGCAGGCGCCGCCAGTAATAGAGCAGGTTGCGCGTATCCGTCAGCACGTGACTCGTCCGGAAACCGCTGCCGGTTTTTTCGGTTGCGGTCATCGGCCGGGTGACGATGATGTGCGACAGCAGCGGCAGTGTCGTGCCCTGCACGCAGTGATGCAGGTGTTCCGGCGTGTAACCGTTGGTGGCAAGCACCACGGTTTTTGCGCGGACACTGCCTTGCGGTGTGGTCAGCACGTGCGTGGCGCCGGATTTTTTCCATTCCAGCACCGGGCTGGCACTGTGTACCGCGGCGCCTGCCTTGCGTGCAAGAGTCAGCAGGCCATGGGCGAATTTCAGCGGATGCACGGCCAGTGCATCGGCGAAACGCAGCGCGCCGTGCGACTGTGTGCCGCCGATGTGCTGTTCACCGACCTGATCGGCATTGAAGTATTCCGCGGCATAGCCGTATTCGCGCTGCAGAAGGTCTGCTTCGGCGGCCAACGCCGCGGCGTGGCCGGGGCGATGGGCAATTTTCAGATGTCCTGTTTCGACGCCGGCCTCGGGCATTCCGCATTCTTTCACGATGTCGCGCACGTTTTGCACTGCAGCCAGACTTTCGCGGAATACGCTGCGTGCCGTGTCCGCTCCCCACAGTTCGATCATCCGCGCATAGCTGTGGCGGCCGATCGCGGCGCGCGCGAAGCCGCCGTTGCGTCCGCTGCAGCCCCAGCCGGGGCGGTTGGCTTCCAGCACCATGGGTTTGATGCCGTAGGTTTGGGCGAGATGCCATGCGCAGGACAGGCCGGTGTAGCCGCCGCCGATGATAGCGACATCAGTCTCGGCGATGCCGGGTGCGATGCCGTCATCCGCGGGAGTGATGCCTGCGGTTGCAGTCCAGAAAGAAGGCATGTGCGGCTCGCCGACGCCGGGGGTACGGGCGCTCAGCGGATCGTAGGTCGGCGGCATGATGATGTGTTCATTAAAAATTCCGGCGATGCTTTGTTCTGAGGCGCAGAGGCGGATTCTAGCGGGCATTGCGACATGCACAGGACAACAGTGTGCGATACCGTACGGAGTTCAGCTTGTGCACGGTCTATTGTTGCCGACCTTGTCCCCCGCAGACGACAGGCGCCGGGTCACCGGGTGCGCGCACTCGCAGCCCATCAGCGTCGCTACGCGGCGACGTTTCAGGGTTGCGATTTGGCATAAAAAATAAAATAAGTAATTGATTTAATTAATAAAATTATCTCTGGCACGGCATCTGCTCAACAGATATCAACGGTCGGAAGAAAATGTAACGGACCGCCGCGGCAGTTTTGCTGCAGAACATTCAATATCAAGGAGGGAGCGGCAATGAACTGGAATCAAATCGAGGGTAACTGGAAGCGGGTCCAAGGTGCTGTGCGCGACCAGTGGGAGTTGTTGTCCGACGATCGTCTGGAACGCATCGCCGGCAAGCGTGACCAGCTGGTGGGCAATATCCAGGAATCCTATGGCATTGAACGCGAAGAGGCCGAGCGCCAGGTGATGGCGTGGGAAATGCGCAACGCATTGCTGGCCACCGGTCCGATGAAGTAGGTTGAACGTGAACGAAACCCAGTGGAAACAGCACGGGAAACAAGCGCGGGAAACATCAGTCCTAGCCACGCCGCAAAGCCTGAGATCAGACCTGGTCAGGATCGTGCGAAAATGGAAGACGCTGATCCTGCCAAAAAATGTGACGGACTGAACGGCGATGCGCGCACGGCATGCCTGAAAAATGCACAGCGTCAGGGCAAGGCGAAAAGTGATATGCGACCGTCACCGGTGCCGCCGGATACCGGGAAGTAGTTGTATTCCATCAGGCAGGCTATGACGCGTTGCCCGCGATGAGTGCGATTGAAGGTGGGTGAATAAAGGGGATCTGCGGAATCAGCAGCCGGCGCGGCAGGATATACATGTCATTGGTTACGCCGGTTGGTTACTCCAACTCAGTTTGCAAACTTTGCTGCATGTTCACTTCCTGCCGATGATTCCCGCCTGCTGCGGACCCGGCATCAAGCCGCTTTTTTTCGGTTCTTTTCCAGCCAGCCGTCCACCAGCGCAACGGTTTCGTCGACCACCGCGAGTTGCATGCCTTTTTGCGCGGCGACGGTTTTGACCAGGCGATCAACGCGCTCGATATTGGGAGCGCCGGCGGCCAGCGCCCTTGCGGCGGAGGACGGGCTGCCCAGCGACAAGGCGGCATTGGCGTATTTTTCGAACGGGACCAGGTTTTTTTCGCTGGCGCCCAGCGACACGCACAATCTGACCACCCAGTCGTAAACGCCGCGCGAGGCTTCCTTATCACTGTGCACGGCGTCCTTGATCGGGCGCATTTCGTCTTTTTGCACGCAGCGGTAGTTGCCGGCGATCAGCATTGCCCACTTGGCCAGCGGCACAAACACCGAGTCATGCACTTTGAGTTTGACCGGAAGTTCGATTTTTTTGCCGTCGCCCGGATCAAAGCGGATGGCCTCGATATCGGCTTCGAGCTGGCGCAGGATGGCAGTGTGCGCGTCGGAATCGAAGCGTGCTGCCTTGAAGTTGGTCGGCAGCCGCACCTGCAGCACGTTGATCTTTTCTTCCGGCGGACGGAAGGCCTGCGGATCGGGGCTGCACAGTGTCAGGGTTTTCGGATCGAAGCTGTCCCAGACCGAAGCGTCGGTGAAACAGTCGCGGCAGGCTTCGGCATCGAGGCCGGGGATGCGTTTCAGATAAGGCAACGGCGGCATGTTCATGATCGACATGCAGGGCACACGGGACTTGGCGATCTTGTCGAGCAGTTCGCGTACGCCGGGTGAACGGTATTGCGGTTCCTGCATTGCCAGAGCGATCAGGTCATAGTCGGCGGGATTGGCGGAGTCGGGGCCGCCCGCAGACAGTTTGCCCGGCAGTTTTTTGGAGCTGATTTCGACCAGACCCTCGCGGCCCTTGATCGGCATGCGCACGATGGCGCCTTCCTTGTTGAACAGATCTGCTTCGGCAGGCAGGCAGATCATCTTGACGGTGTGTCCGGCGAGCAGCAGCTTGGTCGCCAGCAGTGAGCCGTAAGAGGCCCCCAGGATCAGGATCTTGTAGGTGCGCATTCAAAAAACTCCTCATGTGAAAAAAGACTGCGCGCCGGTACGGTTTTTATTTCGGAACACGGCTGCAGACAGCAGCCGCAATGGTAGTCAGTTCATCAATCTGGTGCAACGATCAATCACGATATGAAATGCAGATGCTGCATGCCGTCATTCACTGCGCCGCAACATTTTATGAGCAGCGTACGTTGAACGGTTGCAAGTTTTCTGGTGAACTTCAGCGACCTGGAATGCCTTGCCCGATGACGGTATAACCATCGCCGGTTCTGGTGCCGGTGCGCAGCGCAACGACTGCACCTTCTGCCGGTGAGATGCCGGTGAGTGACAGTATGTTGACACCGTGAGTGACCAGCACCAGATTTCCAACGGATACCGGTTGTGCCAGCAGTTTGCGGATCTCGCGCATCTGCTGTGGACGGCGTTCGGGAGTTTTAAAAGTATTGTCCAGCGCAGACCACGGACGTGCATCGCCAAAGGCCAGTCTGGCTGTTTCCAGGCTTCTGCGCCAGCGGCTCGAACGCACTGCAGCAACCGGAATGCCAAGTTGCTTCAGTGTAATACCGAGTTGTCGCGCATCCTCCCGTCCCGCGGCGTTGAGATTGCGTTGTGTTTTGCAATTTTTCAGGTCAAAACCCGGCGGATCTCCGACACCGGGATCGGTGACGGCATGGCGGATCAGCAGCACATGTCCGCCCGATTTGAGTTGTTGCCATAAATCGGCCGCTGCCCGCGCCGGGCTCGTCCACACGCATGCGGTCGCCAGCATCAGACGCAGCATCAGCCGGCGTTGCTTATTCAATGACTCCGAGTCTGCCATTGTGCGAGCCGGTGTACCAGATACGGGGGCCATCGACGGTCAGCTTGCGGATACCGGCGTTCGCTGAAGGCAAAGCAATGATTTGCATGATTTTGCTGGCGGGATCAAACCGGGCTATCGCGTCCATCCTGATCTGATTCGCCCAGACGATGCCGGCCTCGTCAACGGCGACGGCATATGCGCCGGCGTTGCCGCCGGGCAATGGATAGGTTTCGACCACTTTGTTGGCGGCAGGATCGATCTTGGCCAGACGGCCGTTGCCATACAGGGTGACCCACAGCGTACCGTCGGGCGCGGCGGCGATACGGCGCGGCCGCGAGCCGCGACCGGTATCCAGCTCGGTGATGATGCCGGTGCGTGGTTCGAGGCGGCCCAGACGGTCTTCAGCATTGCGACACCACCAGATATTCCCGGAGATATCCACGGTGATGCCACCGGGGTTGCCCGATGTTTCATATTCGGAGATGCGGCCGGTGAGCATATCGACACTGCCGATACGGTTGACGGCTTGCATGGTGAACCACAAGGTTCCCCGGTCGCGGCCCAGCGCCAGTGTGTGCGGTGTGCTGCCATTGCCCGAAGGCGTGGAGAATTCCGCGATCGTGCCGGTTGCCGGCTTGAGTTTGCCGATGGTGCCGTTGCCATAGCCGGTGGTCCAGACGGTGCCGCTGCGGTCGACGACAATGCTGTTGGGCTGATGCCCGACCGGTAAATCCCAATCGGTGAAGTTGCGGGTTTTGGGATCAAATCGCACCACCTTGTTCTCGTTCGGCACTGCGATGTAAATGCGGCCGTCGGGCGCGACCGCCGAACTGCGCGCGAACATCGGTTTCGGCAACGGCCATTCAGTGACTTTGGCGGGGAAAATCGCATCCGGTCTTTCTGCGGCAGCGGGGTAGCCGGGAGACATCAGTGCGACCGGTATCAGCAACATCTGCAACAGTGCACTCGTCCGCACGGAGGGTCTGGTCGCTGCTGGCATAGGATCGGTGACCATGGAAAGTTCGTGGATATAGGCGCTGGGGATGCGATTTCGCAGGATTATAGACCTCATGTCTGTGAGGTTGCCGAAGCCGGGATTTCTGCTATCGTTGATGCGGTCCCGGGCGTCTGGCGCCGGGCGGGTCACGGGGGATTGAATATGACCGGCGAAATGATGCTGATGGGCACGGTAGTGGCGTTGCTGCTGGCTGCCGCGGTGCTGATGCTGGTGATGGTTC
>JAKFUJ010000350.1 GCA_021732805.1 Betaproteobacteria bacterium
GACCTGAAACATTTTTTCGATGCCATCCAGCAATTGAATCGGGATGACCTGCTGCTCGCCTACCATGACCGTTCTGACGGTGGTCTGCTGGCGACGATTTGTGAAATGCTGTTTGCTGCGCGCTGTGGCGTTGAGCTTGAGATTCAGGGCGACCCTGCTGCCATGCTGTTCAACGAGGAACTGGGCGCGCTGGTGCAAATCCGGCGTAGTGATCACGAGGCTGTACTGTCTGTGCTGGCCAAGACCGGGTTTGCGACGCATTGTAGAGTCATCGGAGAGGTCAACACCGGATCGCGGCTGGTGGTGAAGGCCGACGGCAAGACCATACTCGACGAGTCACGAATCGATCTGCACCGCGCCTGGTCCGAAACCACATACCGGATGCAGTTACTGCGCGACAACCCGGATTGTGCGCAACAGGAATACGATCGGTTGCTGGACGCGGGTGATCCCGGCATCTCGCCGAAACTGACTTTTGATCCGAATGAGGATATTGCCGCGCCGTTCATCAACCGCGGCGCCAAACCACGAATCGCGATTTTGCGCGAACAGGGCGTCAACGGACAAATCGAAATGGCCGCGGCATTTGACCGCGCCGGATTTGCCGCGGTCGATGTGCATATGAGCGATATCATTGCCGGCCGTGCAAAGCTGAAGGATTTTCGCGGCTTTGCGGCCTGCGGCGGTTTTTCCTACGGCGATGTGCTGGGAGCCGGGGAGGGCTGGGCCAAATCCATTCTGTTCAATGCCCGGGCCCGTGACGAGTTTGAAGCGTTCTTCAAACGCGCAGACAACTTTGCATTGGGCGTGTGCAACGGCTGCCAGATGATGAGCAACCTGCATGAACTGATCCCGGGTGCGGAACGCTGGCCGCATTTTGTGCGCAACAAATCGGAACAGTTCGAGGCGCGCTACGTCACACTGGAAGTGCAGCCATCGCCGTCACTTTTTTTCCGGGACATGGCCGGCAGTCGCATTGCGGTGGCGGTGGCGCATGGCGAGGGCTATGCCGAGTTCACCGATGCCGCGGCACTGGCGGCTGTGCAACCGCTGGTGGCGTTGCGGTTTGTCGATCATCGCGGCGCTGTTACCGAACAATATCCGTTGAATCCCAATGGCTCGCCGCTGGGCATCACCGGCATGACCACGGCAGACGGGCGCTTCACGATCCTGATGCCGCACCCGGAGCGGGTATTCCGCACGGTGCAGAATTCCTGGCATCCGTCGACCTGGGGTGAAGACGGTCCGTGGCTGCGCATCTTCCGCAATGCAAGGCGGAGCGTCGGTTAAGCTGGGCGGACTGCGCTGTAGAATTGACTAAAAGTTAAATAAAATCAACTAGTTATAATATTATTTCGTCGTGGCCTGCCAGCGTAGATCCAGGGTCATCGGAAATGCCGGATTCGGCGGTTCTGATGCGACATCCATCGGGCCCGGGGTATGGCCGTGGTCCCAGAACCGCGCGACGCGCCGCGCCTCGGCCTCGTTGGCATTCACCGGGAACGTGCTGTAGTTGCGACCACCCGGATGCGATACATGATAGGTGCAGCCGCCGATCGAACGTTTGCTCCAGGTATCAATGACATCGAACACCAGCGGGGCATGGACACCGATGGTCGGATGCAGCGCCGACGGCGGATTCCACGCGCAGTAACGCAGGCCGACAACGAATTCACCGGGGATGCCGGTCGATACCAGCGGCAGTGCGCGGCCATTACAGGCAATCAGGTGGCGGGATTCGGTGAGGCCGCGGGCGCGCACCTGCAGCCGCTCCACCGACGAATCTACATAACGTGCGGTGGCAATGAGGCCGATTTCCTCACCAAGAACATTCCACGGCTCTATCGCCTGGCGCAGTTCAAGTTCGATGCCGTTGTAGGCGACGGTGCCGTAGCGCGGGAAACGGAATTCGTGAAATGGCGCATACCAGGCATCATCAAATGCATAGCCGGCGCGGCGCAGGTCAGCCAGCACATCGTGGAAATCAGTGGCGATGAAATGCGGCAGCATGAAACGGTCATGCAATTGCGTACCCCAGGGCACCAGTTTGGCCTGATAGGGGGTTTTCCAGAACCACGCGACCAGACCGCGCAGCAGCAGCATCTGCGCCAGACTCATTTGCGGATGCGGCGGCATTTCAAAACCGCGGAATTCGAGCAGACCGAGTCGACCCGTTCCGCCATGTCCGGCATAGAGCTTGTCGATGCAGAATTCGGCGCGATGGTTGTTGCCGGTGAGATCGACCAGGAAATTGCGCAGCAACCGGTTGGTGGTTTCCGGAGGCAGTGCCGAACCGTGTTTTTCCTGCAGTGCGGCCATTTGCTGGAAGGCGATTTCCAGCTCATACAGATTGTCGTCGCGTGCCTCGTCGACACGCGGTGCCTGGCTGGTCGGGCCGATGAACATGCCGGAGAACAGGTACGACAGGGCAGGATGGTTCTGCCAGTAAGTGATCAGGCTGCGCAGCAGGTCGGGGCGCCGCAGCAGCGGGCTGTTGGCGGGCTTATTGCCGCCCAGCGTGATGTGGTTGCCGCCGCCGCTGCCGGTATGACGGCCGTCGTGCATGAATTTTTCGGTGCCCAGCCGCGTTGCACGCGCCTCCTCATACAGCGCGTAGGTATTGGCGACGAGCTGGCTCCAACTGGCGGCCGGGTGGATGTTGACCTCGATGACACCGGGGTCAGGCGTTACGTTGAGCACGGTGATCAGCGGATCGGCCGGCGGGCCGTAACCTTCGAGCCGGATGCGCAGATTCAATTGCCGGGCAACGCGCTCAATGGCCGCGAGCAGATCGACATAAGGTTTGACGGTTTCGAAAGGCGGCAGAAACAGATGCAACCGGCCATCGCGCGCTTCGACACACAATGCAGTACGCACCACTTTGTCGCCGGCAGACAGCTTTTTGGGCAATGCCGACAATGGCAGGCGGTAACCAATGGATGAGTCGCCATTGATCAGGAGCAACTGATCATCGGGTAACGGCCACGGCGAGCTGGCCCAACCTTCCTCGGCGGCGCCCAGCGGCAGCACATGACCGGCGGGCTGCGCACTGCCGGGTACGCGTAGCGCTTTTTCAGGGGAGAGGCGGGTCAACGGATCTTCCCAGGCCGGCAGCAGCCGTTCCGGGGCCAGGCCCAGCGTGGCCGTCAATGCAACCGCAAAGCGCTGTGCATCCTCCGGCCTTGTATCAGCGGGAGTCGCAGCGGCTGCAATCAGCGCCGGATCGCGCCACAGCAACTGGCCGTCATTGCGCCACTGGATGCCCAGCGCCCAGCGCGGCAAAGGTTCACCCGGATACCATTTGCCCTGGCCGTAGAACACCACGCCACCCGGGGCAAAACGTTCCTTGAGTCGCCACGCCAACTGCTCGGCAAGCTGCCATTTTTTTTCGGACAGCGCCGCCGTATTCCATTCCGCACCTTCCATGTCGTCGATCGATACAAAGGTCGGCTCACCGCCTTGGGTCAGGCGCACATCCTGCTCAGCCAGCACGACATCGATCTGCCGGCCCAGTGCGTCTATGGCCTGCCACTGTGCCGCATCGTACGGTTTGGTGACGCGCGGATCCTCGTGAATACGGGTGACGGTCATTGCGAAATCAAATTGCGTCTCGCAGGGATCAACGCCGCCAATCACCGGCGCAGCGCTTGCCGGCGACGGCGTGCAGGCGAGGGGAATGTGTCCTTCACCGGCCAGCAACCCTGACGTGGCGTCCAGTCCGACCCAGCCGGCGCCGGGTATGTATGCTTCGGCCCAGGCGTGCAGATCGGTGAAATCGACCTCAGTGCCTGAGGGACCATCCAGCGCTTTCTGGTCGGCCTTCAACTGGATCAGATAGCCGGAAACAAACCGCGCGGCAAGGCCGCAATGGCGCAGGATCTGCACCATCAGCCAGCCGCTGTCACGGCAGGAGCCGCTGCGGTTGGCCAGTGACTGTTCGCAAGTCTGCACCCCGGGTTCCATGCGCACCAGGTAACGGATGTCACGCTGCAGTTGCTGGTTGACGGCGATCAGAAAATCAATGGTGGCGACCGGTGCGGCAAGTGCGGCGCGGAAATCGGCCAGCCATTTTTGCAGCAGCGGCCCCTGTTCATCAATGGCCAGATATGGCATCAAATCGCGCATCAGATCGGCGTGATAGGCAAAAGGGAATTTCTCGGCATGCGGTTCGATAAAAAAATCGAAGGGATTGATCACCGTCATGTCGGCAATGAGATCGACGGTGATCTCCAGTTCGCGTGTTTTTTCCGGAAATACGAAACGCCCGATGTAATTGCCGAAAATGTCCTGCTGCCAGTTGATGAAATGCTGGTCCGGCTTGACGTTCAGCGAATAGGACAGGATCGGCGTGCGGCAATGCGCAGCAGGGCGCAGGCGCACCTCATGCGGCGACAGGCTGACTTCGCGGTCGTAACGGTAGCGCGTCAGGTGGTGCAGTGCGACGCGGATGCTCATCGGCGATGAACTGCCGCGGAAGGCACAGTGTATTTACTGCTCGAAGCCGACATTCCAGTCCGGGTTGGGCAGCTCGGTGAATACCTTGCGCAGGCCTTCGCCCCAGCGCTGGTGCACCATGTTGAAATAGGCGTCACTTTCGTTGATCTGGTGCTGGAAAGTGACGCGCAGCGTGTCGGCGCGATACATGAGCAGGTCGATCGGCAGGCCGACGGAGATATTGCTGCGCATGGTTGAATCGAATGACACCAACACGCACTTGGTTGCTTCGAGCAGGCTGGTCTCCGGCGTGACGACGCGGTCGATGACAGGTTTGCCGTATTTGCTCTCGCCGATCTGGAAATAAGTGGTTTCGGCAGTGGATTCGATGAAATTGCCTTCGCTGTAAACGTGAAACAACCGCGGCGGCCCGCCGGCAATTTGCCCGCCGACGACGAACGAAGCCCCTGCGCTGATATTGGACTGCTCCAGGTAAGGCGCATCGCGTGTGCGAACCTCGCGCAAAGCATGACCGACCATCTCAGCGACCTCGTACATCGAGCGCGCGTCGTAAAGCGTACGTTTGGCCCCAGGTTCACGCGGGTCTTCTGCGATCAGATTGATCGCGCTCTGGGTGATGGACAGGTTGCCCGAGCTGAGAATCACGATGACGCGATCTCCATCCTTGGAGAACACCCGCATCTTGCGGTAGCTGGATACATGATCGACGCCGGCATTGGTCCGCGAATCCGACGCGAACACCATGCCGGCTTTCAGAGTGATGGCTACACAGTAAGTCATGTTGAAGGGGGGTAGAAAAAAGGTTGAGACGAAGCATAGGGGAAGCCGTGTTGACTGACAAGCAAGGTATGGCGGCAACGTTGTCGCAAAAAGCCCCTGTTTTCTGCATCAGGCGCTCTGCTTCTGCGTGGCTGTTGTTGCGGTTTTCGGTAATGCGGTGTCCACTGGCACGAGGAACTGGTGATTGAGTTCAGCATTCAGTGTATGCAAACGTTCCAGAAACTCCATCAGGTATTCATGCAGGCCCACTTCCATGATCTGTTCGACCCGTCCGTAATGCAATTGCGCATGCATTTCGCCGGCAAGACGTTCCGGCTCCATCGATTCGTGTTTGCAAAGATCGCCCAGGATTTCATAGATTTCGTTAAGGCATGCGTGCAACGAGCGCGGCAGATCGTCACGCAGAATCAGCAGTTCGGCCACTCGTTTGGGCGTGATCACGTCACGATAGATGCGTCGGTAGGAACTGAGCGCGCTGACGGAGCGCAGCAATGCGCTCCATTGATAGTAGTCAACTGCGCCGCCGACTTCCTCGGCGCTGGGCAGCAGCGTGTGGTATTTGACGTCAAGCAGGCGTACCGTGTTATCGGCGCGCTCCATGAATGTGCCGAGCCGGATGAACTGGTATGCCTCATCACGCAGCATGGTGCCGACGGTGACTCCGCGAAACTGGTGCGATTGGGTTTTGATCCATTCAAAAAAATCATTGATGCCGCCATTCGACAGCGCTGTTTCGCTGCGGCTGCGCAACTCCAGCCACATCGCATTGAGATCTTCGTACATTTCTGTGGTCAGCAGACCGCGCATGCTGCGGCCGTTCTCCCGTGCCGCGCGCATCAGCGAATAAATGCTCGACGGATTGGTGTTGTCGATCACCATGTAGCGCAACACCTTGTCCGATGTGATCGGTCCGGGATGGCTCTCATAGTAGTCGCTGGCCAGACCATTGATGATCAGCGGCAGTGCCCAGGGTTCAGCCCAGTCCTGACCGGTATCGACCACACGATAAGGCAGCAGCGACATGCGATAAGTGATATCCAGCAGGCGCGCTGTGTTCTCCGCGCGCTCGATCTGCCGTGACATCCAGTAAAGGTTGTTGGCCTGACGACTCAGCATGAGTGGTCCTCCAGTACCCAGGTGTCTTTGGTGCCGCCGCCTTGCGATGAATTGACGACCAGCGAACCTGCGCGCAGCGCAACACGGGTCAGTCCGCCAGGCACCAGTGTCACCTCGCGCCCGGACAGTACATACGGGCGCAAATCGACGTGCCGCGGCACGATTTCGGAATCGGCAAAGGTAGGACAGGTTGAAAGTGCCAGTGTCGGCTGTGCGATGTAGTTCGTCGGGTTGTTTTCAATCACCTTGCGGAATTCGGCAATCTGCTCTTTGGTCGAAGTCGGGCCAACCAGCATGCCGTATCCGCCCGAGCCGTGGACTTCCTTGACCACCAGCTCCGGCAGATGCGCCAGCGTGTAAGCGAGATCTTCGGGGTCGCTGAGCGTGTATGTCGGTACATTGGCGATGATCGGTTTTTCGTTGAGATAGAACTCGATCATCTGCGGCACATAAAGATAGGTTGATTTGTCGTCGGCGACGCCGGTGCCGATGGCATTGGCCAGATTGACGTTTCCGGCGCGGTACGCAGAAAAGAGGCCGGGTACTCCAAGGGCTGAATCCGGACGAAAGGCCAGAGGATCGAGAAAATCGTCATCGATGCGGCGGTAGATGACGTCGACTCGTTGCGGTCCATCGGTAGTGCGCAGATAAACGATGTCGTTGTTGACAAACATGTCCTGGCCTTCAACCAGTTCGACCCCCATCTGCTGGGCAAGGAAAGCATGTTCGAAATAAGCGCTGTTGTGGGCGCCCGGGGTCATCACGACCACGGTCGGCTGGTTGGTGTGCGCAGGCGCAACGGCACGCAGGTTTTCCAGCAGATCATCGGTAAAGTGGTCGACCGGCGCGACGGGCATCCGGCTGAACAAGTCAGGGAACAGCCGCATCATCATCTTGCGGTTTTCCAGAACATAGGACACGCCCGAAGGAGTGCGCAGATTGTCTTCGAGTACGTAAAACAATCCTTCGTCGGTCTTCACAATGTCGACACCGGCAATATGCACGTAGACATCGCCGGGTACTTTCACGCCTTTCATCTCGGGACGATAGGCCGGATTGCCGGTGACCTGGGCGGCTGGGATGATGCCGGCCTTGATGATTTCCTGCTCGTGGTAAACGTCCTTCAGAAAGGCATTCAATGCACGCACGCGCTGGCGCGCACCGTCACTGATGATTTTCCAGGCGGCAGGCCGGATGATGCGTGGAATGATGTCGAAGGGAATCGAGCGTTCGGTGCCGGATTCGTCGCCGTACACGGCGAACGTGATGCCCAGCCGCGTATAAAGCGCATTGGCCTCGCGCTGTTTTTGCTCTAGAAAATCCTGTGGCTGACCGGCCAGCCATTCGGCATGCGCGCGGTAATGCTGACGTATCGTTCCGTCGGCAGTACGCATTTCGTCGTAGGGACGCTTGGCGCTCATGATTCTCCTGAATGACGGCCGCAGAATCGCGGTGCTGGTGTTACTTAAAATAGCGGAAAAGCAACGAATATGCCAATTGATACGCTTCAACGTGCTGCATCGCAAAGATTGAATAGCGCGAGAATCGCAGGGAATACAGGCACCGGGATGCATCTGCTGATGCATCAATTTGGGGCATATCGTGTCCCGGTGGATAATACGCGCTCAGGCCAGAATCATGCTTGTAGGCTGCACGTGATCGTCACAGACCGTAACGCCCGCGTTGTATATATGAAATGACCGCCAAAAACAGATTGCATCTGGTTGAACACACTGATCCCGCCGCCAGCCAGTGGCTGGAAAGCATGACTGCGGGTTTTGACCCGGCTGGCCGGGCACTGGTGTCGAGTGTTCACGAGCATGTCACCCGGGCATTGGCTGCGGCGGGTGAGCCGGCATTGGCGCAGGCCCGGGATACAGCGGCAATCCTGCTGGGACTGGACCTCGATCACGAAGCGATTGCGGCTGCAGTGATCATGCCGTTATTGCACGCGCACCCTGAAATGGCGCGCGACATCCGTGAAAAATTCGGCACTACGATCGCTGATCTGGCCGAGGGCGCTTTGCGCATGGGGGAAATCGGAGCGCTCTCGGGCCGCGCCTTGCAGCCGGTGCCGGCTGAAACGCAGGGTGCGCAACTGGAAGTGCTGCGCAAAATGTTGCTGGCGATGGTGCAGGATGTGCGCGTGGTGCTGATCAAGCTTGCCGATCATTTACGGGAAATGCGTGCGGTGGTCAAAGCAGGCGATCAGCAGCAACGCGTGGCCGAAGCGGAATTGACGCGGGATATTCTGGCGCCGCTGGCCAATCGGCTGGGGGTCTGGCAGATCAAGTGGGAACTGGAAGATCTGGCGTTGCGGGTGCTCGACAATGACAGCTACAAGCGCATTGCGCGCCTGCTCGACGAAAAGCGACTGGATCGCGAGCATTACATCGAGAATGTCGTTGCCCTGCTGAAAGGCGAAATTACACGCGCAGGTATCGTCTGCGAGATCAATGGGCGGCCCAAGCATATTGCAAGTATTCACCGTAAGATGCAGCTTAAAGCCATTGATTTTGAAAGACTTTATGATGTTCGTGCAGTGCGAGTTCTGGTCAATGACGTGAAGGATTGCTATGCAGTGCTGGGCATAGTGCACAGCCTGTGGTCGCCGTTGCCGAAGGAGTTTGACGATTACATCGCCAAGCCCAAGGTCAACAACTACCGGTCATTGCATACGGCAGTGATCGGGCCGGAAGGCAAATCGGTGGAAGTGCAAATCCGTACTCACGAAATGCATGAACATTCCGAGCTCGGCGTCGCGGCGCACTGGCAGTACAAGGAAGGCAAGCGCCAGGACCGTGGATATCAGGAGAAAATTGCCTGGCTGCGTCAGGTTCTGGAATGGAAAGATGAGGTTCGCGACACCGGAGAGTTTGCCGAGCAATTCCGTACCGGTCTGTTCGAGGACTCGGTTTATGTGTTTACACCTCAGGGGCGGGTCGTTGATTTGCCCAAGGGTTCGACGCCGATTGACTTTGCTTATCACGTGCATACCGAACTTGGCCATCGCTGCCGTGGCGCCAAGGTTGACGGGGCGATGGTTCCGCTCAGCACACCTTTGGTCAACGGACAGCAGGTGGAGATCATCACCATCAAGCAGGGCGGGCCGAGTCGTGACTGGCTTAATCCGCAACTGGGGTTTCTGAAAAGCCAGGGCGCGCGCGGCAAGGTGCGGCAGTGGTTCAATCGCCAGAACCTGGAAATTGATATTGCCCAGGGGCGCATGCTGCTCGACAAGGAACTGCAGCGGCGCGGCATGAGCAAGCTCAATCTCGACCAGTTCGCAGCGGACCTGGGTTTCGACAAACTCAACGATTTGCTGTCCGGACTGGGGCGCGGTGAGGTGGGTCCCAAGGTATTGCAGGACGCACTGACACCGGAGGCGCAGACGCCGGTCGAGCCGGTGACTGAAATCGTGACCCGCAAACCCGCCGGCGCCGGAGGCGGTGTGCTGGTGGTGGGCGTCGACAAGCTGCTGACCACGCCAGCCAAATGCTGCAGGCCGGCTCCGCCGGAGCCGATTGTGGGGTTCGTGACCCGTGGTCGGGGCGTCAGCGTGCATCGTGCGACCTGCGCCAATCTGGCGCGACTGGATCCCGAGCGGCGGATTGCCGCGGAGTGGGGAACACCGGGTACCACCACATTCCCCGCCGAGATTGTCGTTGACGCGGTGGATCGCACCGGATTGCTGCGAGACATATCCGAGGTGTTGTCGCGAGAGCGCATCAACGTTACCGCAACGCGCTCAACATCCACCGACCTCAGTGCGCGCATGCGATTTACAGTGGAGATTCTCGATCTTGATCAGTTGCAGCGGATACTCGGACTGATCCGCGAGGTGCGGGGCGTATTGGGCGCAGCCAGGCGTTGATTTTCAGAAGGCGTCTGCCGCGCAGCGGAAAGCAATATTGTGGTGTCCCGCCCGTGGATTGCGTGACAGCTGGCGGCCGCGTTGCGTGGTCGTAATTTCATCGGCAGACGAGTCATGGCCGCCACCGCGTGTTGCGCGCACCGGCCCGGGTTCGGTTTGCTCGCGGCCGTCATCGGCACGGTAAGGGTAGGCACGGTAAGCGCTGGCCACCCATTCCCAGGCATTTCCCGCCATATCGAGTGCGCCATAAGGGCTGGCGCCAGCCGGATGTGCGGTCACCGGCATTGTCGCGTTGAAGGCAGCCCCAAAACGAGCGCGAGTTTCGTCAGGCAGTGCATTGCCCCATGGATACAAGCGGCGATCCGCGCTGCGCGCCGTTTTTTCCCATTCGGCTTCGGTCGGTAACCGGGCGCCCCGCCAGGCGCAGAAATCCCGCGCTCCCAGCCAATTGACCTCCACGGCAGGATGATCACCATAGCCGGTATCGGCCTGCCATCGTCCGTTGCGCAGATGGATGCGGGCGTCGGTATCGTCATCATCGTAACGTCTCGCGCCATCCGCTGTGCGGGGGCCGGAGGCATTCAGAAACTCGGCAAACAAGCGATTGGTGACCGGCAGGCGGTCGATGCGGAAGGCTGCAAGTGTAATGGTGTGCGCGGGACGCTCATCTTCGGGCCCGTCATCACGCCCCATGGTGAACGGGCCGGCTTGCACAATAACCATCGACTGGGAGATGGCGTCAGCGGCGCCGGCAGGGAGCAGTACAGGGATCAGGGTCAGCAGCATCTTCCACATGGCTGCTGAATGATACCTGTGTACCTCCTTCCGAATCTGTTTGATGGGGCATGGTGATTCGGATAAAATGCCGCTTCTTTAGGCGCGTAGCTCAGCTGGTTAGAGCACCACCTTGACATGGTGGGGGTCGTTGGTTCGAGTCCAATCGCGCCTACCATACATTCCGCATATCACTGCTTCAGTGGATCGTGGTCCGGCACGGAAAAAGGGTGTTTTTGAGGCCGCCCTCCCTACCGCAGTGCATTGCGATCAAGCGAATAAGGCGGTTGGTCATAAAAAAGTGCGGCTTTGCCGCACTTTTTTATTTGTGCGGCGGAATTATCCACGACTTTACGCCTGATCGTTGGGTAGAATCCCTGCAGCGCTTCCAAGAATCAGCGCCAGATCCAATAATGTTTATGATCGCACGCTGACCGATCCGGATCAAACAGGGCAATGGATCATCATCAGTCAATCATTGAATATCAGCGCGGCCGTTATCTCAAGCTTGCGCTGCTGCTTTGCGCTTTGGTGATAAGTGCATATCTATGGCATGAGCCTCCTTCGGTATACACCAAACCCTTTGGCGGGACCTGGCTTGGATATACCCTCGGCATCGTCAGTGCGTTTCTGATCCTTTGGTTGATGCTGCTGGGGATCCGCAAGCGCCGCTACAGATCCAGCATCGGCAGCATGCAAGGCTGGACTTCGGCGCATGTTTACATTGGTGTCAGCTTGCTGGTCATTGTGACCTTGCACAGCGGATTCGAATTCGGGTGGAACGTACATACGCTGGCATATGTTCTGATGGTGCTGGTCATCATAAGCGGCATGTATGGCGTTTACGCTTATCTGCGTTATCCGGATCTGATCACCAAAAATATTGCTGGAGATACTGCAGAGTCAATCATCCTGAAAATCGAGGACCTTGATCGAAAATCGAGAGCGCTCGTGCTCGATTTGCCGGACGAGGCGAACCGGATCGTGAACCAGGCGACTCGTGCGGCTGCGCGTCAGCAGGTTGGGGGGACTTTCCGCCAGCAACTGGCGGGTGACAAGATCAAGTGCCCAACGCGGGAGGCTTGTCAGGCGCTGTCGCAGCTGGGCGCAAAGTTGACAGGAAGCGAGGCCATGGTCGTCAAGCAGTTGTTGGCGGAAATGAACCGTAAAAGCGTGCTGATTGACCGTACTCGGCGTGATCTGCGTTTTCGTGCGCTGATGAGGGTGTGGCTGGTCTTTCATGTTCCGTTGTCGTTCGCGTTGCTGGGCGCGTTAATCGCCCATGTCGTTTCCGTTTTCTATTTCTGGTAGTAGCGCAGCGACCCAATGCAAATTCTGGTTACTCAAGTTACCGTCAATGCGCGGGGCCAGACCAAGCGTGAGCAGCGACGCGTTTCGGGTGCCGTCTTCAGGATCGGTCGTGGCAGCCAGTGCGAGATACATCTGCCGGATTCACGTGTTGCGCTGCTTCATGCGCAACTGACTGTGACCGGCATCAATGCCAAAATCGAGACCGGATCCGGGCAGTTACGGGTCAACGGTCGTGAAGTGAATGGCGCGGAGCTGGTGGTTGGCGATTCGATGGAGATCGGCCCCTATCAGATCGAAGTGGAGTCTCCACCTGAGGGTTTGCAGCTTGCAATTTCAGTGCGCCACGCCGCGGCCTTCGGCAAGGACCCGGGTATGTTGCGCCGATTTCGCACGCGCGGGCCAAGATTGTCAGTGCGACGGCTGTCTTATCTGGCTTTTGTGGCTGTGGTGACGCTGTTTCTTGTGTTGCCCGCAGTCTCGGATTATTGGAGCGGAATGAAGTCCCCGGCGTCGGACAGCCGATTATCAACGATCGCCGAAGTCGGTCATACGCTGAGCGCGGCTTTTGTGCAGACCTGGAGTCCGGGTCCGCTATCGCGCAGCCACCAGGTGTTCGGTGACAAATGTGATGCTTGTCACGCACAGCCCTTCATCCAGGTACGTGACCAGGAATGCATTGTTTGTCACAAAACCATACGCGAGCATGTTCCGCGACTTACAAAGTCAGGTGTGCACGATGTTGCCCTGAATGAAGTGCGTTGTGCCGAATGTCATCGCGATCACAAGGACGCACCTCTCGCAACCCGTGCGCAGGCGGAGTGCGTTTCCTGTCATGGTGGAGCCGGGAACTCGTCCGGAGAGGCGACCCGCGTCACAGATTTTGGCAAGGATCATCCGCAGTTCGTGTTGTCGTTGCCCGATCCTGCGCGTCCCGGAAAGCCTCTGCGCGTACGGCAGGGTGAGGCGTCCAAAGGAAAGTTGCTTGAAAAATCGAATTTGAAGTTCAACCATAAACTTCATCTTGACCCGGGTGGAGTTCGTGACCCGCAGGGCGCGCGTGATTCCAAGGGCATGTACGACGCGAAAGGACGTCGCACCGTGCTGATCTGCGCGAGCTGCCATGAGCCTGAGCGTGACGGACGACTGATGGCGCCGGTATCAATGGAGAGGCACTGTCAGAGCTGCCATTCGCTGGCATTTGAGCCTTCGGTAACCGCGCGTCAGGCGCCCCATGGATCAGAGGAGGCGATTGCGACCATGCTGCGCGAGTTTTATGCGCGGCTCGTATTGGGCGATTTGCCGTCCGGAGTGCTTGCGCCAAAAAATCTGCCGCGCATGCGGCCGGGAACCGCGTTATCGGTTGAGGATCGGGCGCTCGCGTTGCGCATCGCCGATCGCAAGGCGCAACAGGTACTAAACGATTTGTTTGATCATCGTCAGGTTTGTTCGACATGCCATCATGTCTCGCGTCGCAGTGATGCCGTCGGTTGGACTGTCGCTCCGGTTGCGGTTGCGCAGACGTGGATGCCCGGCGCGCAGTTCACGCACGCGAAGCACGAAACCAGTTCCTGCGTTACTTGTCATGACGTCGCCAAATCATCCGCAGCAGAAGACGTGACGATGCCTGATATTGCGAAATGCCGGGAGTGCCATGTGGGTTCCAGCCCGGTTCACAACCGCGTCACTTCGGATTGCGTGATATGCCACAAATTCCATGCCGGCGCCGGGTATTGGAACGTTGACATGCAGATGCCGTTACTGAAGCGAGTCGCGAAATGATGCGGATTTTCATGTTGATGCTCGCTGCAGTGATTGCCGGATGTGGCGGCGGGGGCGGGGGAGATGGCGGTGGAGGAGGAGGCGCTGGAGGATGCACAGGCGCATGCGTGATCACGGCGCCGTCGCTATTGACCGTTCCCGAGGTCGAGCGCGTGATTCGTCAGGCCGTGCATGAGGCGACTGCCCGAGGGGTTTTTGCGACCGTTGCCGTGGTCGATCGGGTGGGGAATGTCATTGGTGTTTTCCGGATGACAGGTGCGGCGCCGACTTTTTCCATCAACAGCGGCCGGGGCGTAACCGGAGGACTCGAAGGAGTCGCGACGTTGCCGGCCGAACTGGCAGCGATTGCCAAGGCGATTACCGGAGCTTACCTGTCGTCGGAAGGCAATGCATTTACGACGCGCACTGCGAGCCAGATCATCCAGGAGAATTTCAATCCCGGAGAGACCGGTTCGCCCGGCGGGCCGCTGTCCGGCGTGCAGTTCTCGTCGCTGTCGTGCTCCGATATCGTGCGCATGGGATCGACGGTAACTGCCGGCCCGAAAGGCTCGCCGCTCGGTTTGTCCGCAGACCCGGGCGGGTTGCCACTTTACAAGAATGGAACCGTGGTCGGCGGCGTCGGGGTTATTGCCGACGGTGTTTATGGTCTGGATCTTGACATCAATGATGTTGACAGCAGTGTTGATGAATTGATTGCGGTGGCCGGAGCGCGTGGTTTCGATGCGCCGATTGATCGACGCGGTGACCGTATCGCGGTTGACGGGCGCACTTTTCGCTATGTCGATTCGGAAGCGATTGCTTCCGATCCTGCAGCCGCGCCTGCATTTGCCGCGTTGCCGGGCTTGCTGCTCAATGTGCCCGGATATTTCAGTCCACCGGTGATATCCGCAGGTTTGGCGTTTGGCACCGCCGCGTCGGGCTATCGCCCTTCGACCGATCCGGCGTTTGCCGGATTGAATGCTTTTGTACTGGATGACGGTCTGGGCAATCCGCGTTTTCCCCCGCTGGCCGGTACTGATGGCTTGGTGACGCAAGCCGAAGTCACGGCAATCCTGGTGGAAGCGCTGAAAGTGGCCAATCGGGCACGCGCGCAGATTCGTCAGCCGCTGGGCGCTGCAGCGCAGGTCAGTGTTGCCGTGGTTGATACCAACGGTGCCGTGCGCGGGCTTGTGCGTTCGCCGGATGCACCGGTATTCGGCACCGATGTCGCGGTGCAGAAGGCAAGAACGGCACTGCTGTTTTCGCACCCGGCATCTGCCGCCGAACTCGCGGCACTGCCGCCTGCCAACTATCTGGTGCCACCAGCAACTTCGCCGATTGCCGCTTACGTGGCGAACATGCAGGCCATCATTCCAGGGGCGCTCACCAACGGTATGGCGTACGCCAACCGGTCGGTGGGTAATCTTGCCCGTCCATTTTTCCCGGACGGAATCAATGGCAGCGGACCGGGACCGCTGGCCAGGGCGTTTGCGAACTGGAGTCCTTTTTCCACTGGATTGCAACTCGATCTGGTCATCAATCAGCTGGTTGCCAACCTGCCGCTGCCCGGGCCGGGTGACTGCACGGCCTTGCCCCGGGCACGCAACGGCATTCAGATCTTTCCCGGCAGCGTGCCGATCTACCGGGGCAGTACGCTGGTCGGCGCCATCGGGGTGTCGGGCGACGGTGTGGATCAGGATGACATGGTGGCATTCCTCGGTCTGGCGAACGCGGGCCTGGCGCTCGGCACGGGCATCGCAAACGCACCTTCCGCAATCCGCGCGGATTCGATAGCCGGCCTGCCCGGAGGCCAGCTGCGATACGTGAGCTGTCCGCTGGCGCCGTTTCTGGATACGACTGCGACCAATGTCTGCAACGGGATATAACAGTCTGGTGCGCGGGTTTGCGGGGAGTTTTTTCCGTGCGGCAGCGTGCTGTGCCGTGATTCCGCAGATGAGCCTGAACGTTGGGGCTGCCGAATTGCCGGGTGTGGAGCGCTCACGGCCACAGGGTGAACCGATAGAACCGCGGCTTCCTGTGATCGATCCGGAGCAGGTTCCGCCACCGGCGCCGTGGATAAGGCGGGAAACGCTGCCGGTCCCGGACAGGTGGCGCGTGATGAAATCACTGGGATTGCTGCCTTACAACCGCTGGGACCCGTACAATCCCAACGTGTTGAAAGGTGACCTGCCAGTACTCAATGAGGAATTGGGTCCGGACTGGTTTTTCAATCTTGCAGCAGTTTCGGATACGACGCTTGAACTTCGTCGTTTGCCGACCGCGGTTGGTGTGCAGTCGTCAGTCCGTCCTGGTTCCAACGGCACCTTTGGCCGCGGCCAGCAATCGACGTTCATTGAAACCGGCGTACTCAGTTTGTCATTGGTCAAGGGCGACACTGTATTCCGTCCGCCGGACTGGGAATTCCGTTTTGTACCGGTGATCAATTTCAACCGCACCGTGACCGGCGAGGTGAGGGCGGTGAACATCAACCCCGGCGCCGGAGAAAACCGCAATGACAATTTTGTCGGCGTGCAGGAATTGTTCGTTGACAAGCACTTGCGCGACGTGTCCGTGCGTTATGATTTCGACAGCCTGCGCGTGGGGATCCAGCCTTTCACCACTGATTTCCGCGGTTTTTTGTTTATCGACCAGCCGTTTGGTGTGCGTCTGTTCGGTACACGGGACAACAACTTGTGGCAGTACAACCTGGCATGGTTTCGTCGTCTGGAAAAGGACACGAACAGCGGTTTGAATGATATCGGGCAGCCACTGCGCAACGATGATGTGTTCGTGTTCAATCTGTACCGGCAGGACTTCCCGGTGTTGGGCTTTACAACGCAGGGTACGGTCCTTCACAACCGCAACCGTGAAGGTGATCGTGAGCGTTTTTTCAACAACAATGGCTTTCTTGAGAGGCCGGCTGTGTTCGGTACAGGACGTCCACACAACTATGACGTGACCTATCTGGGCATCAGCGGAGATGGTCACTTCGGTCGCTGGAATGTGAGTGCCTCGGGCTACCACGCCACCGGCAATAACAGCCGTGGAGTGTTTTCCGGAAAACCCGAGCGCATCGATGCGAATTTTGGTGCAATCGAAATCTCGCGTGACTTCGACTGGCTGCGTGTGCGAACGACGGGACTCTATGCGTCGGGAGATCGTGATCCTTTCGACGACAAAGCGGGCGGGTTTGACGCCGTGCTCGAGAACCCGCTGATCGCCGGCGCAGATACCAGCTACTGGATCCGGCAGGGCGTGCCGCTCATCGGGGGCGGCGGCGTGGCGCTTTCGACGCGTAATGGTGTGCTGGCATCCTTGCGTAGTTCACGTGAACATGGCCAGTCGAATTTCACCAACCCCGGTTTGCGGCTGATCGGTATAGGTGCGGATGTCGATATCAGCCCGCGTGTACGGCTGATCGGCAATATCAACCGCCTCGCGTTCGACAATCTGTCTTCGCTGGCACGATCGAGGAACCAGCGGCTGCACAGTGCTGATATAGGAACCGACGTATCGTTCGGCATCCAGTACCGGCCGCTTTTCATCCAGAATATTGTTGTGAACGCCTCTGCTGCGGTGTTGTTGCCGGGAGCGGGGTTGAAAGAGCTCTATGGCAATGCGACCGACGGCAAGCAGTATTCGGTGCTGGTCAACATGGTGCTGACATTCTGATGCGTTTGCTTTTTGCATCCCTGATCGCTGCTTTGCTTTGCGCGCCGGCAGGTGCGGTGTTAATTGCGCCGGCATCACAAAGCACAAGCGAAGCTGCTGCAAAATCGAAGGGATGCGTGAGCTGTCATACGGCGACCGACCGGCACACCATGCATGCCAATCCGGCGGTTGTGCTGGGATGTATCGACTGCCATGGCGGGAATGCACGAATCGGGAAGCCGGCAGCCGCGGAATATCGGGGTGCGGGTGACGCGGATTATCGCGCGGCGATGAGTCGCGCGCATGTGGCGCCGCGATTTCCGGTCGAGTGGCGGTCACCCGCATCGGCAAATCCCGAGCGTACTTATACCCTGCTCAACCGCGAAAGTCCGGAGTTCGTTCGCTTTGTGAATCCTTCTGACTACCGCATCGTGCGCGAAGCCTGCGGCGCCTGTCATCTGCCTGTGATACAGGCAGCCGAGCGCAGTCTGATGGCGACCGGAGCAATGTTCTGGAACGGTGCAGCCTACAACAACGGCATACTGCCTTTCAAACACGGGATTCTCGGT
>JAKFUJ010000042.1 GCA_021732805.1 Betaproteobacteria bacterium
TACCCCATCGAATTGAACGATCAGCCGGCGATTGTTTACCGTCACAATACGGCCGTCGAGTATGCCGACATGCTGGTGGATAATTTCGACGAGATGTTGCGCAAGTCGGAAGACATGCCGCTGGTGTTCGCGATGTCAATCCACACGTTCATCATGGGGCAACCGTTCCGCATTCCGCACCTGCGGCGCGCACTGCGGCATATCCTGGCGCACAACGACAAGGTCTGGATTACGCGGCCAGGGGATATTGCGCATCATTACAGGGCGTTGCCGCAGGGGCAGCAATTGCACGCGGGTTGAATCAGTCGATAGCGTAAGATTGGCACGCGATTTGCTTTTGTCAGATCAACAGTACCGGCTGCGGAATTTCTGCCGGACTGCTGTGGCCCTCGTGTTTATCGCATTTTCTTCTTTTAATCTTTGATCAGGAAATTCCTCATGCAACTGACCGCGTTCGTGATCGCAATTGCCGCCGTTGTATCGATGCATCCGGGGGCGGCGTTCACCCAGGATTTTCCATCCCGGCCGATCCGGATCATCACTCCTTTCGCGGCCGGGGGCGGCGTCGATTTCATTGCGCGCATTCTCAGCCAGAAAATGGCCGAGCAGTGGGGGCAGCCGGTAGTAGTCGACAATCGCGCCGGCGGTTCCGGCATCATCGGCCTGGACATTGTCGCGCGTGCCGCGCCCGACGGCCATACGCTTCTCGTTGGTGAGGTCGGCACTCTTGCCATCAATCCATCGATTTTCAAGAAGCTGCCCTACGATTCACAGCGCGACTTCCAACCGATCTCCAAGGTCGGCGACATCCCGCTGACCTGCGGTGTGCTCCCGGTTCTGCGTATTACCACGCTCAAGGGTTTTATCGCGGCGGCTTCGGCCAAACCCGGAGAAATGCGTTTTGCATCTGCCGGCAACGGCAGTTTGCTGCATCTCGCCACGGAAATGTTCGCCCAGCGCGCGGGCATCAAGCTCTCGCACATCCCTTACAAAGGCGGCGCTTCGGGATTGAACGCACTGTTGACCAATGAAGTGAATCTGCTGTGCATGACGACATCCACCCTGAAACCGCATATTCAGCAGGGACGCATCACTCCGCTCGCGATTTCCACGGCGCGACGTTCACCGTCGCTGCCGGATCTGCCGACCATTGCCGAGCTTGGTTATCCCGGATTCGACGCAGCGCAGTGGATCGGACTGTTGGCGCCCAAGGCCACGCCCAAGCCGGTGATTACCAAGCTGCATGCCGAAGTGGTGCGCATCCTTGCGCTGTCCGACGTGCGTGACAGACTGCAAACTGCGGGGGTCGAGGCGGTGGGCAACACCCCGGAAGCCTTCACCGCGCAGATACGTGCCGATACGGCAAAGTACGGCAAACTCGCCAAGGAGCTGGATATCCGGCTTGATTGATGATCCGGCGCGACAAAGGTTATCGCGGCGACGGCGCGCTTTCATCGGTCCGCTCCGGAAAGCGGCTGTAGTCCAGCGTTTTGAGCCACGCGGGTCCACCGTGGCCGATCCACAGTGCGGCGGTGAGTCCGGCAAAGGCATGCATCGCCGACATATCGATTTCGGAAAACGTGTTTCGCACCGAACTGGCGCAGATCAGCGTGCCGAGATAAGTGTTTTTCCAACTCATCGGCACCAGCATGGCCGATGCGCCACGGAAGGTTTGCAGGATTTTCACGAAACTTTCGTGGTGTGAAGTGTCGCGAAGCAGAAAGCCGCGCCGGGTACTGGCCACATGGCCGGGATGGCCAAGGGTGATCACGACCTTTTCATAGTGCTGTTCGGGAGGGAAATTGACCGGAGCTACTATGAGATGGTGTTTTTGATCCGGGGTCAGCATGAACATGGTGGATGCGCTGGCCGGAATGACACCCGGGGCCAGATTGCCGGGAATTGCCGCGGCCGCGGAGTCGCCCATCAACGAAGGAAGTGTGCGGGTGACGCGCCACAGCGCCTGCTCCGGACCGGAATCTATCGCGGCATCCCCGGTAATCCGCTCAATTGCAAGCAGTACATTTTCACGAAACGTGTTTACATCCCTCACTTTGGTTGCTCCTTTGGATGGGGGTATTGCGCGGCTTGGGGATATCGCACGGCTTTACGGGGTATTGCCGCCGGAGCGGCCACTGTACACCGGTTTGGCGGGCAGTGAAGTGATATGCGCGGCAAGTCTGGCGAATAGGAGTTTCTAGTCCGGGAGACTTGCAGTTACGGGAAAATGGCTGCGGAAAAATTTCGCAACGAAATCGTAGCACAGAAAAATGACAATCGAACCATGTAACACGCGGACTTCCAGGTCATGGGAAGGGGATTCCGGTACTGTGCCCATGCTGCAGGTGGCTCTCATATGTTGAACGCCCGCGGGTGATCAACCCGCTCCTGGGTTAAAATTATCCCCTTGGCCGCGCGTCTTCGTCTGCGGCGAAATTCCCGAAGGAGGACATGCCATGGGGCACACCATCGCCGAGAAAATTCTCGGCAGTCACGCGGGCGGCAAACCTGCCAAAGCCGGTGAAATTGTCGTTGCTGACGTTGATTTCTCGATGATCCATGACGCACGCGCCGGCAACGCGTTGAAAATGATCGACAAGCTGGGCGCGGGTCGGGCGGATTTCGCGCTGCCGCATGTCAAGCGCACCGCGCTGGTGCTGGATCATTACTCGCCGCCGCCGAACATGGAGGCGGCAAACACCCATGTCGCGATGCGCGCATTTTCCGAAAAGCACGGTTCTCCGCTGTACGACGTCGGCGACGGCATCTGCCATCAGGTGCTGCCCGAAGGCGGGCACCTGACTTGCGGTGATCTGGTGGTCGGCACTGACACGCATTCGACGACGTACGGCGCGTTCAATGCTTTCGGTACCGGTGTTGAAGGCACCGACGTTTCAGCATTGATGATGACCGGCAAGCTGTGGTTCCGTGTGCCGGAAACCATCCGCATCGAACTTCAGGGCGCATTGCAGCCGGGGGTGTGGGCCAAAGACGTGACGCTGACCATGCTGGGCAAGCTCGGCGCTGAAGGCGCGAACTATCAGGCGCTGGAATACGTCGGCTCCGGCGTATCGGCGATGGCGATCGACGACCGCATGACACTATCCAACCATGCCGCAGAACTGGGCGCCAAGGCTGCGCTTCTGGAGGCCGATGAAAAAACCTTTGCCTGGCTGAAAGCGCATGGCGCGGCGACGCCGAGGCCGGTGACAGCCGATGCCGATGCCATCTACGCGCGGCGCATCGTCATCGATACCGCGAAGCTGCCGCCGCAGGTCGCGCGCCAGCATCTGATTGATGATGTAGTCGGCGTGCCTGAAGTGAAAAACCAGAAAATCCAGGTCGCGCTGATTGGCACCTGCACCAACGGCCGGCTCGACGACATCCGTCAGGCGGCGGCAATACTCAAAGGCAGGAAGCTGGCGAAAGGCGTGCGCATGATCGTCACGCCGGCGTCGCGTGCCATTTATCTGGCAGCCATGCGCGAAGGCCTGTTTGAAATTCTGACCACTGCCGGCGCTTCGGTTGAAGCCGCGGGTTGTGGCACCTGCGTCAACATCACCGGTCATTACATCGCCGGTGATAATCAGGTGGTGATATCCAGTGCCAATCGCAATTTCAAGGGGCGGCTGGGCAATCCGAAGTCGGAAATCTGGATCGGTTCGGCAGCGACGGTGGCGGCGTCGGCGCTGACCGGCATGATCACCGATGCGCGTACTGTCGCCGGTGGCGACTGGCGCGCAGCGGCTTAAGCTTAAAAAACCTTTAGCCACAGAGCACAGAGTCCACAGAGAAAATCAAATTCAATCTGCTTTTTTGGGGTTGAAGTCCTCCGTGTCCTGTGCTCTCTGTGGCTGCAATTGATCTTGAAGTTTGGAGGTATCAACAATGAATATCATCAAAGGCAGCGCCCGAGTGCTGGGCGATGAAGTCAACACCGATGTCCAGTGTTCGAGCAAATACCTGCCGGGCAGGGACACCGCGTACATCGCGACGGTCGCGTTTGACCAGGTGGCCCCGGGTTTTGCCAAAGGGTTCAAAAAGGGCGATGTCATCGTCGCCGGCAAAAACTTCGGCATCAATTCGTCGCGTGAGCAGGCAGTGCACATCATGCATCAGATGGGCGTCGCGGCCATCGTCGCGCCGTCGTTCGGCCGCCAGTTTTTTCGCAACGCGATCAACAATGGGCTGGCGGTGATCGAATGTGATACCTCCGGCATTGCCGCAGGGGATGCCATCGAAATCGATCCCGTGGCAGGCAAGGTCATGGTTGCATCGCGCAATATTGCGCGCGCCGTGCCGCCGCTGCCCGCGGCAGTGCAGGCGCTGCTGGCGGCAGGCGGCTTGATCCCGTTCCTGCAAAAACATCCGGACTGGAATCTGAACGTGAAAGAACAAACCGCATGAATCTGAAAATCGAACGCGTTGAAGTATTCGGGGTATCGATGCCCCTGGTCATGGAATTCAAGAATGCCTACCTGTCGAAGTCAGTGGTGAAAAGCGCCATCGTGCGCATCACCGCCACCGGCGGCGCTGTCGGTTACGGCAACATCGATCCGACGCCGGGCTATTCCAAGGAAAACATCGAGGACAGCCTGGCGATGATCGAGTCGCGGCTGGCGCCGGCGGTGATCGGCATGGACCCGACCAACCTTCATCGCATCACCGCAAAAATGGATGCGACGGTGCAGGATTTCTACGACGCCAAGGCGACCATCGACATGGCCTGCACGGATCTCGCGGCGCGAGTGGCCGGCGTGGCCGTGCATACCTGGCTCGGCGGCGCAGTGAAAGACCGATTGATGTTCAATGCCTGGATCAGCATCCAGTCGCCGGAAAACGCGGCCAAGGAAACGCGGGCCTGGCAGGAACAGGGATTTCGTTCGTGCAAGATCAAGGTTGGCGGCGACATACATGCCGACCGCGACCGCATCAAGGCGGTGCGTGAGGCCTGCGGTCCGGAGTTCAATATCCGCATCGATGCCAACGCCGGTTACGACGCTGATACCTCGATCAAGCTGGCGGAAATGGTGGCGCCGTACAAATTGCAATTGTTCGAGCAACCGGTACCGGCGGACGACATCGCCGGCATGGCACGTGTGCGCAAGGCCGCGAATTCGGTCGGCGTGCCGATCATGGCGGACGAGTCGGTGATTGACCATGCCAGCCTGATCAACATCATCCGCATGAATGCGGCCGACATCGTCAAGGTCAAGGTCATGAAGCAGGGTGGTTTTCTGAATACACGGCGCATGATTGCCACGGCAGAGGCCGCAGGCATCCGCTGTGTGGTCGGCCACGGCTTTGGTCTCGGCGTGAATACCATGGCTGAAATCATGCTGGCGGCGACTTCGGACAATGTGCTGGATGGACTGGAGTGCGTCGGCCCGTTGAAAACCAGGGACGACATCGTCACGCAAAAACTCGATCTGTCCAAAGGCAGCATCGCGTTGCCGCAGGGGCCGGGACTGGGCGTCACGCTGGATGACGCCAAGCTGGCGAAGTACCGATTTGAAATCAAAAAAGCGGCCTAGCAGCCGTTGCGATGAGCAAGCGTGTGTAGAGCCCCCGAGCGGGACTGACTTCGGGGCGCGTAGCGACCAAGCGCATACGTCTTCAGGTCATTGATGAAGCGGAAGTTGTACAACGGTCAATGCCGTACTCCAGTTGCGGCGACAGTGTTTTTGACGAGGAGATTAAAAATGAAATTAAAACAATGGGTTGCGATTTCCCTGCTGGCGAGTGTCAGTGGCATGGCGATGGCACAGACTTATCCGGCGCGGCCGGTAACCATCCTGTGCTGGTCGGCGCCGGGTTCGCCGGTCGATGTCTACGCGCGCACCATGGCGAAATTGCTGACCGTCGAACTCGGCCAGAATGTGCTGGTGGAAAACCGCACCGGCGGTTCCGGCCTGATCATGGTCAATTCGCTGGTGCGCGGCGCGGCTGACGGTTACACCATTGCCGCGAATACATTGACGCTGGCGACGCTGTTCAGCGAACCGAATGCGCAGTTCAAGCCGGACGACCTGCAGATGGTGTCGCGCTCGCAGATTGATCCGTACGGACTGATTGTTCATACCTCGACGCCGTTCAAGAACATTGAGCAATTCGTCGCCTTCGCCCGCAAAAAGCCGGATTACCTGAATGTCGGCGGACCGTTCGCCATCAGTTCCCATCGCGTGGCCTGGGAAGTGTTTGCGGAAGTGGCCAAGTTCAAGACGACCTGGGTGCCATATCCGGGCGGCGGTCCGGCATTGACCGCCATCGCCGGCGGGCATATCGACGCCGCAGCCACCAATCCCGGCAATGTCAAGCCGATGATCGATGCCGGCAAGGTGCGCGTGCTGGCGGTGTCGTCCGACAAACGACTGGATGATTTCCCCGATGTGCCGACCTACAGGGAAAAAGGCTGGGATGTGGTGCGCTATCAGTGGCGCGGCATGATGGCCAAGGCCGGCACGCCGAAGCCGGTGGTGGAGCGCCTGGCCTCGGCGATCCAGAAAGCGCAGCAGACCCAGGAGTGGAAAACCTATCTGAAGCGGGTGACGCAACTGGATGGTTTCCAGGGACCGGACGCGTTCCGCGCGCAACTGGTGCAGGACATCAGGGAAACGGAAGTCGTCAAGAAGAAGCTGGGACTTTGAAACCAGAGTGATCAATGATGAGTGATGAGTGATGAGTGAAAAATTTTCGGTGCGACAGCGTTTGCGCAAGCGGCTGACTGCGGGCGGCATGATTGTTGCGCCCGGTATTTACGACGCCTACGGTGCCCGACTGGTGCAGCAGGCCGGTTATGAGGCGGTGTACATGACCGGCAACGGCGTGTCGGCCAGCCTGCTCGGCCAACCCGACGTCGGCATGGTTGACCTGACGCTGTTTGCGGCGCATGCCCATCGCGCCGCGGCCTGCGTCGACATACCGCTGATCTGCGATGCCGATACCGGCTACGGCAATGCGGTCAATGTGCGCCATACCGTGCGTGAATTCGAAAGCGCCGGCGTTGCCGCCATTCATATCGAGGATCAGGTCGCGCCCAAACGCTGCGGACATCTGCCGGGTTCGCGCCCGGTGGTGACGCTGGCGGAACATGCCGGCAAGATCGAGGCGGCGGTGGCGGCGCGCCGCGATGCGGATTTCATCATCATTGCGCGCACCGATGCAGCCGCCGGACTGGGGCTGGATGAGGCGATCCGCCGCGGCCAGGCTTATCGCAAGGCCGGGGCAGACGTGGTATTCGTCGAACTGAAGGACAGCCCGACCATACTTGAAGACCTCAAGCGCGTGACCGGCGAATCCGGCGCGCCGTGTCTGGTCAACATCGATGGCGGCGGCAAACTCGGGGAATTGACGGTGCCTGAAATCGAGGCACTCGGTTTTCGCATCGCGATTTTCCCGGGACTGGCGCGTAATGCTGCCGGTTTTGCGATCAAGGAAGCGCTGGGCACACTGAAACGTGAAGGCAATACCAAAGCCGTGCGCGAGCGCATGCTGTCGATGAAGGAATACAACGAAGTGCTCGATCTGGGCGCAGTCGAGCAATGGGAAAAGCGTTATATGCAAGACCGGTAATTTTTTGCATAATAAGTAACTAATTGATTATTAAAAATAAAATGTAATTTTCAGGTTAGCGTCCGCAAACCTGCACATGGAGCGCTGAAATGGCTGTTGCCCGTGACCAAAAATCGGCGAGAAAAAAATCCGCTCCCCAAAAATCTTCGCGCGCTGCCGGTAAAAAGGCGGGTGCAGTGAAATCCACGAAGAAAACCGCGAATCCGCTGGGGCTTGAGAAAAAAGCGCCGGGCCGGTTCGATACGCTGCAGGAAATTGCACTGGCCGCGCATCGCAAGTTGCCGCCGGAGGTCTGGGATCATCTGATGGGCGGGGCTGACTCGGAAATGACGTTGCGCCGCAATCGCGCCGGTCTTGATGCGCTGGCACTGCGCCAGCGCGTGCTGGTTGATGTGCGCAATATCGATCTCGGCACTACCTTGCTCGGACAGAAGCTGGCGTTTCCGGTGTTCCCGGCGCCGGTCGGCGGTTTTCTCGGCAAGGTGCACCATGAAGGCGGCACGGCGGTGGCGCGTGCCGCGGTTTCGCGCGGCACCACGGCCTTTATTGCAACAGCGGCCAAACCCAGTCTGGAAGCAGCGCAGGCAGCGGTCAAAACCAGATTGATATTCCAGCTCTATGTGCGCGGTGACCGGACCTGGATTGAGGGTATTCTCGACCGCGTGCGCAAGGCCGGGTACGGCGCGTTGTGCGTGACCGTGGACCGCAATTTCTACGGTCGCCGCGAACGCGATATCGTCAGCGGCCTGCCGGTGAAGGAGGGTTTCGGCGACCAGTCGTACCAGGCCAGCCTGAACTGGAAAGACCTGGTGTGGATGAAAGAGCGTGTCGGCCTGCCTTTGGTCGCCAAAGGCATTGCCACGGCGGAGGATGCCGAACTCGCCGTCGAACACGGCGCCGATGTGGTGTATGTGTCCAATCACGGCGGACGCCAACTCGACCATGCGCAGGGCAGTATTGAAGTGCTGGCCGAAGTCGTCAAAGCCGCGGCAGGTCGCGCAGAAGTGCTGGCCGATGGCGGTGTGCAGCGCGGCACCGACGTGGTCAAGATGCTGTGCCTGGGCGCCAGTGCCGTCGGCGTTGGCAAGCTGTTGGGGCTGGCATTGAGCGCAGGAGGGGAAGCCGGTGTTGCGCGCATGCTGGAGCTGATGGAACTGGAAGTGCGCACTGCGCTGGGCCTGATGGGGGTGACTTCAATCAAACAGCTCGGACCGCAGTGGCTGCGTGCAGTGCCGGTGCTGGGTACGCCGAGTCCGGTCAGTGCTTATCCGTTGCTTGAAGCAGCAGTACGCCGCGAAGCTAGTCCCCTTGGGGGGCAACGTGGTGCTCGTTGAACATTGCACATTCCGTACAACAACACAATTAACAGGATGGACAGGATGAACGGGAAAGCAGGGATGGTGTTTGGCGCGCTGGCGCTCGCAATGGCGTTGCCGGCGCAGTCGGCTGATGTCTACCCGACGCGCCCGGTGCGGATGATTGTGCCGTTTGCGCCGGGCGGGGCGTCGGATTTTGTCGGGCGACTGATACAGCCGCGATTGCAGCAGGAACTGGGGCAGCAGGTGCTGATCGACAATCGCGCCGGTGCTTCCGGCAACATCGGCGTGGAGGTGGCGGCGCGCGCACCGGCCGATGGTTACACCTTCCTGCTCGGCAACATCGGCACCATGGCGATCAATCCGAGCATTTATCCGAAATTTCCGGTGCGTACGGTGCGTGATTTTGCGGCAGTGACGCAGGTGGTCGATGTGCCGGTGGGGCTGGCCGCGCATCCCTCGGTGCCGGTCAAAACCATGCGCGAGTTTGTGGCCTTCGCCAAGGCGCGCAAGGGCAAGCTCAATTTTGGATCCGCCGGCGCCGGCAGCAATGGCCGGCTGGAGATGGAGCAGTTCATGCGACTCGCCGGGATCGAGCTGGCGCATATTCCGTACAAGGGCGGCGCCGGTGCCGCAGCGACCGCGTTGCTGACCGGTGAAGTCGATGTGGCCTTTGTCAGCCTCGCCTCGGTGATGCCGCATGTGCGCAACAACAAAATAAAAATTCTCGGCATCTCGGCCGGCAAGCGCGTCGCTGCGCTGCCCGATGTGCCGGTGATGCCGGAGCTGGGTTACAAGGACATGAAAACCGGATCGTGGCAGGGTGTTTACGTGCCGACCGGAACACCGCGCGCAGTGATCGACCGGCTGTTTGCGGCGACCACCAAAGCGATGGCGGATCCCGACGTGATTAAACGCATCAACGACAGCGGTTCCGAGGTGATCGTCAGTGCATCGCCCGAGGAATTCACGGTGTTCATGAAAGATCAGAATGAACGCTTTGCGCAGGTCGTCAAGCAAATCGGCGGCATTACGGAATAGGGAGCCACGGTGTACAAACTGGGAATACTCGAGGGCGACGACATCGGACTGGAAGTGGTGCCGGAATGCGTCAAGGTGATGCGGGCGGCCGCGGCGGGGGCGGGCGTGCAGATCGAATGGCTGCCGCTGCCGATCGGGCGCAAGGGCCATGAAACGCATGGCCACACCATGCCGCAGATCACCGTCGATACGCTGAAACTGGTTGACGGCTGGGTGCAGGGCCCCATTGGCCACAATGCCTATCCGCGCAACGACAGCACCTGGATCAATCCGCCGCTGCGCAAGAAATTCGAATTGTTCGCCAATGTGAAGCCGGTAAAGTCGTATCCGAACCTGCCGTCGCTGCACAAGGACGTGGACATCGTGTTTTTGCGCGAAACCACCGAGGGCATGCAGTCGGGCAGCGTGGTGTTTGCCGGCACCGGCGAATTCCAGCCCAATGACGACATTGCCATCGGCATGCGCGTGGTGACGCGCAAGGGCGCCAGCCGCGTTGCACGCGAAGCATTCGAGATTGCCCGCACGCGCAAGCGCAGGAAAGTCACCGCGCTGCACAAGGAGCCGGTGTACCGGCTGGTGTGCGGCATGTTCGCGCAGGAATGCCGCAAGATGGCGAAGAACTATCCCGATGTCGAATTTGAAGAAGTGCTGATCGATGGTTTTGCGATGAAAGCGGTGATGCGGCCGCAGCAGTACGACGTGGTGGTCACCACCAACCAGTTCGGCGACATCGTCACCGATCTGGGTGCGGGACTGGTCGGCGGCCTCGGTCTTGCGCCGGGGCTGGTGGTCGGCGAAAAGCAGGCGATGGCACAGGCCACGCACGGTTCGGCGCCGGACATCGCCGGCAGGAACATCGCCAATCCGTACGCGATGATCATGTCGGGCAAGATGCTGTTCGAATGGCTGGGCCGCACCCGCAACGATGCCAAGGCCGCTGCAGCAGCGGCATTGATGGATGCCGCAGTCGACAAGGTGGTTGCTGAAGCCAAAAACCTGACCGGTGATCTCGGCGGCAAAGCCGGCACCAGACAGATGGGTGATGCCGTCGTCGCCGCGCTTTGATGCATGAATGGGCCGTTGATGCCGCTCCAGCCGCCACGGCAATCGCCGCCGCAGCGGTATTTTTTGTGATGCCCGGGAGATGCCGGATCAATGATTAGCGACATGATTTTTTATTCAATAAAAACAATGACTTGCATTATTTTTTCAGTTGCGCTGTCGGCGCCGGCCATGGCGCAGCCAACGAAGCCGCAAAAAAGCCGGGCACAGTCCTCATCCCAGGCCTCGAAAAAACCGCAGCAAGCTGCGAACAAGCCGTTGCGCGGCAGACTGGAAAAACTTTCCTGCAAACTCGGCACCGAGGATCGTCATGCCCGCATTGCCGTGGAATTGATCGGCGGCCGCGTAAAGAGTCTTGCCTATTATTCGAAATGGAAACCCCGCACTTGCTCAGTACATATCGTGCGCGATGATGCATACAGCAAGTGGGAAGATACCGGCACCGTGACTCTGGTGACGCTCAACGAGGAGAAGGGGGCATTTCTGATCGACCATGACCGGCGCTCGGTGAAATTCCTGTTTCGCGACATCGACCGCGAACGCTTTTGCGGCATGGACGGCAAGATCACCGGCAGCCTGACCGTCACGCGCGGCAGGAGCCAGTGTGAACTCGACGGCATCATGGATGAAGAAGCAGCACCTTCCATCGAATTGCCGAAACCTTCATGATCATGCAGTAGTGCCGCAGTTAAATCCGCTGAAAGGAAGATCATCATGCTGAAGTTGTTCTATGCCCTGAATACCTGCGCGCTGGCTTCGCATATCGCACTGGAGGAAGCGCAGGCGCAATACGAGGCGGTGCGGCTCGACTTCAGCAAAAGCGACCAGAACAAACCGGAATATCTGGCGATCAATCCGAAGGCGCGGGTGCCGGCGCTGATCACCGATCGTGGCATCCTGACCGAGACGCCGGCGATACTGGCCTATATCGCGCAGAGTTACCCGCAGTCCGGGCTTGCACCGATTGCGGATACGTACGCGTTTGCCCGCGCCCAGGCATTCAACAGCTATCTGTGCTCGACCGTGCATGTGGCGCATGCGCATGGCCGGCGCGGCAAGCGCTGGGCGGATGACCCGGTCGCCATCAGCGACATGCAGCGCAAGGTGCCGGAAACCGTGGGCGCGTGCTTCGAGCTGATCGAGCGCGAAATGCTGGCCGGGCCGTGGGTGATGGGCGGGGAGTACAGTATTTGCGACCCATACCTGTTTACCATTGCGCGGTGGCTCGAAGGCGACACCGTGGATATCGCGCGCTTTCCGAAAGTCCAGGATCACCGCAATCGCATGGCCGAGCGGGCCACCGTGAAAAAAGTGCTGGCGGTGCAGTTGGCGCAGAACTATTGAGTATTCCCAAAAACATGACAGCCTCGTCAGAGGCATGTTTTTGTCATGAATTATGCAACTCTCAATAGAAGGGATGCGGTCAGTGCATCCGGTTTCAGGTTGAGACCAATTTCAGCCCGAAAATGCCGGCGACGATCAGTGCGATGCAGGCAATGCGCGCAGCGTTCGCGGCTTCGCCAAAGAGCACGATGCCGAGGATCGCGGTGCCGACCGCGCCGATGCCCGTCCATACGGCGTAACCCGTACCCACCGGTATGCCTTTCAGCGCCAGCGCCAGCAGCCAGACACTCGCGATCATCGCGGCAATGGTAATCACGCTGGGTATCAGCCTGCTGAAACCGTCGGTGTATTTGAGTCCGATGGCCCAGACCACTTCCAGCAGCCCGGCGACCAGCAGCAATATCCAGGAAGTTGACATGATGTACTCCGGTCAGGTTTTTTTGCCACCGCGGTATTTGTCGTAGAGCACGCCTGCGCTGAACAGCGCTGCGATGTCAGCGTCTTTGTAGTCGAGACCGCGCACGGTTTCCTCAGTATGCTGCCCCAGCCACGGTGCAGGACGGCGGATCGCCGTCAGTTCCCCGCTGGATTTGACTGGAATGCCGAGGGATTTCATGCGGCCGATTTTCGGATGATCGTACTCAACGACCATGTCGCGCGCCTTGATGTGCGGATCGTCGAGAATCTGCGCGTAGGTGTAGACCGGTCCGCCGGGCACTTGCGCCGCATCGAGTTTTTCGACCCAGTACGCGGTCGGCTGGGTGGCGAACACTTTTTCGATTTCGGCTTCCAGTTCATCGATGTTTTTCAGCCGCGACGGCAGGTCCTTGAAGCGCGGATCGGTCAGCCACTCCGGCTTGTTGCAGGTGATGGTGCAGAAATTGGTCCATAGCTTGTTGTTATTGGCGCCGACTGTGACGTAACCGTCGCGGGTCTTGTAAGCCTGATAAGGTGTTGAGCGGCGGTGCCTTGTGCCGGTGGCCAGCGGTTCTTCGCCGCCGCCGAAATACGCTCCGGATTCCCAGTGCGTCCACGCCAGTCCGGCTTCGAGCAGCGACGTTTCAAGATACTGGCCGCGGCCGGAGCGCAGCTTGCCGATATAGGCGCCGAGGATGGCGTAGAGCGCGGTGACGCCGCTGGAGATGTCGTTCATCGCGATGCCGACTTTCGCCGGACGGCCGCCGGGGTGACCGGTCATCATCATGATGCCGGACATGCCCTGGGCGACGATATCGAAGCCGCCCTTGTGACCATAAGGCCCGGTCTGGCCGAAGCCGGACATCGAGGCGTAGATCACGCCGGGATTGAAGGCACTGACGGTGGCGTAATCAATGCCCAGTTTTTTGACGACGCCAGGCCGGAAATTTTCGGCGATGATGTCGGCTTTGGCCGCGAGTTTCATGAAAATTTCCTTGCCGCGCGGATCCTTCATGTTGATGCCGACGCTTTTTTTGTTGCGGTTGAGCACCGCAAAACAGTACGACTCGTCGTTGATCTTCGGTTCGAAGCGACGGGAACCATCGCCTTCCGGGAAGTTCTCAACCTTGATGATGTCGGCGCCCATGTCGCCCAGCGCCATGGTGCAGTAGGGACCGGCCATGACTGTGGTGAGGTCGAGAACAGTGACGCCTTCAAGAGGTAGTGCCATTTGCGGATGCTCCGGGGATGTTGATGGGCGTCGAGCAGACCGGCGTTATCGGGAGTGCGGCAAGCGGCTATTTTATCCTGCGCCTGACACACGGGAAACCGCGGTTGATGCCCTGTGCGGTTATCGCGGATAATAGGCAGGGAGTCAAAAAATATTTACTACAACAGGAGTAGAATCATGAAATCAGCGATTCAATGTGTTTGCGCAGCGCTGGCGACGCTGCTGGTGGCGCCGCTGCCGGCGATTGCGCAGAAATACCCGGACAAGGCGGTGCGGGTCGTGATCGTATTTCCGCCCGGCGGATCCAACGATGTTGTGGGGCGTATCGTGTTCCAGAAGGTGTCGGAAATCATGGGGCAGCAGTTTGTCATCGACAATCGCGGCGGTGCTGCCGGGCAGATCGGCTCGGAGATTGTCGCCCAGAGTCCGGCTGACGGTTACACCGTCATGGTGCAGTCCACGACCCACGTGGCGAACGCGCATCTCTACAAGAAGCTTAATTACGACGTGCTCAAGGATTTCATCGGTGTGACGACTTTGGCGCGGCAGGTAGGCATGCTGGTGGTGCATCCGTCGTTGCCGGCAAAGACGGGCAGGGAATTCATTGCGCTGGCGAAAAAACGTCCGGGTGAGCTGGTCTACGGCTCCGCCGGGAACGGCAGTTTCGTGCACTTGTCCATGGCGCTGATGGCCTCGATGTCGAACCTGAAAATGATCCATGTGCCGTACAAAGGCGGTGGCCCTGCGGGAACTGCGATTGTTGGCGGCGAGACGCAGGCGATGCTGGCTACCATCGGTTCGTTGACGCCGCATCTCAAGTCGCAGCGCGTGCGGCCGCTGGGTGTGAGTTCCGACAAACGCACAACGCAGTTTCCGGATGTGCCGGCAATCGCGGAATTTGTGCCGGGATATGAATTTACCGCCTGGGTCGGTACTTTTGTACCCGCGGGCACGCCGAAGGCGATTGTCGGCAGTCTGAATGCCGCGTTGGGCAAGGCGCTGGCTGATCCCGGCGTGGCGTCGAAACTGTCGGCGCAGACACTGGATCCGCTGCATATGACGCCGGAAGAGTTTGCCGCGCGTATCAAATCGGATTACGACAAGTACGAGAAAGTGGTCAAGATCAGCGGCGCCAAGGTCGACTGACTGCTTGTTTCGACCACATCGTGTAAAAGCCGGTGCCTGACACCGGCTTTTTTCCGTCAGCTGGATTGTGGCCGTACCGGGGTTTGCGCATAATTTGACGGTCTGCGGCATTCAGTCTGCGGCGCTTAATTTGACGTAAATTCGTTGACGTAAATCCGTTGACGTAAATCCGTTGACGTAAATCCGGAGGAGATTGATTTGAAGTCCTTGCTTAACATGACATTGGTTGCGGCAGCCGCGACATTCGTGCCGGCAGTAGTGCTGGCGCAGACTTATCCTGCCAAAACAGTACGCGTGGTGATTCCGTGGCCGGCAGGCGGATCGAACGATGTGGTAGGCCGCATCGTGATGCAAAAGCTGTCGGAAGCCCTCGGCCAGCAGTTCGTGATCGACAACCGCGGCGGCGCATCGGGTTCGATCGGCGCAGATGTCGTGTCCAAAGCCGCGCCAGATGGATACACCATCATGGTGCATTCGACGACGCATGTCGGCAATGCGCACATCTACGGTAAAAAACTGACTTACGACACGGTCAAGGATTTTACCGGTGTCGGCATGTTGTCGGCACAGCCGGGCGTACTGACTGTGCATCCGTCGCTGCCGGTGAAAACCGCAAAAGAGTTCATTGCGCTGGCCAAATCGAAACCGGGACAGATCAACTATTCATCATCCGGCAACGGCAGCGCGCCGCATCTGCAGATGGCGCTGCTGATCTCGACGACCGGCATCAATATCGTGCATGTGCCGTACAAAGGCGGCGCGCCGCAGGTCACAGCCTTGCTCGCAGGAGAGACGCAGGCCTCGTTCGCAACAGTCGGCACGGTGATTACACACATTCGTAATGGCAAGCTGCGTCCTCTGGGTCTGGGTTCGACCAAACCGAGCAAGGCGCTGCCCAATGTGCCGACACTGGCCGAATCCGGTGTGCCGGGTTATGACATGAGTCCGTGGATCGGCGTGTTTGCACCGGCCGGTACGCCCAAATCGGTCATCGACAGACTCAGCAGCGAAATCAACAAGGCGCTGGCTTTGCCGGATGTGGTCAAGACGCTGGAGAACCAGGCACTGGATCCATCGCCGAGCACGGTCGACCAGTTCAACGCTACGCTGAAGGCGGATTACGAAAAATACGGCAAGCTGATCAAGCTGACCGGTGCCAAGATCGAGTAATCACCGCATTTGCAATTATTGAGTATTCTCAAAAACATGACAGCCTCGCCAGAGGCATGTTTTTGTCATTATTTATGAAATTTTCAATAATTCAGCAAGCGCCGGTACCAGAGCTTGGCTTTGCGTGCCGGCGTTTTGTTTTTCTGATGGAGTCGATATGGATCTGGGCATCAGGGGTGAAACCGCTCTCGTGGTCGGCGCGAGCGAAGGCATAGGTTACGAAAGCGCCAAGGCACTGCTCGAAGAGGGCGTGGAACTGATCATCTGTTCACGCAATGCAGAAAAGCTGCGGCAGGCTGCGGCGGCGCTGGAGCAGTTCTCCGGCCGCGCCGTGCGCTGGTTTGCGGCTGATGTCACCAAGGCCGCTGACGTTACGGCCTTGCAGGAATGGCTGGCGCAGCAGGCGCCAAAACTGGATATTCTGGTGTCGGCCGTGGGCGGTAGCCAGCGCGCACTGTTCGGTGAGCTGGACGATGCGGCCTGGTATGCCAATTACGAATTCAATGTCATGGGTACGGTGCGGGTGATTCGTGCCTCGCTGGAGTCACTGAAAAAATCGGGAGCAGGGCGCATCGTGATACTCGGTGCCGCGGGGCCGCGCATGCCGTATCCGCACCAGCTGGTGTCCAATGTGCACAAGGCGGGATTGATCGCGCTGGTGAAAACGCTGGGTGTTGAATTCCAGCCTTTTAATATTCGCGTTAATTCGGTATCACCCGGGCGCACCATGACCAGTCTCTGGACGACGCGCATCGAGAAACTCTCCCAAGAGCGTGGCGTACCGGCGGCGGCAATCGTTGACGAGTTTGCGCATGAAATACCTTTGGGCCGGTTCGGTCAGCCCGATGAAATCGCGCCGATGGTGGCGTTTCTCGCTTCCCATAAAACGAGCTATGTGACCTGTCAGTCGATATTGGTGGATGGTGGAATTGCACGGGGATTGGTGTAATTTCCCTCACCCCCGCCCCTCTCCCCCAAAAGGGAGAGGGGAGATTCCTGATGACCGTGCTGATGCACGGCCATGAGATCGGAATTGGTGGCATTGCGCGCGGCCTGATCTGAAGCGCAACTGGCTGTTTGCTGCGTCCGTATCGTGACAATGATGCGTGATTTGGTTTTTTGCGGTTGCCGTTGAGTGTTGTTTTGTGCATCATCGTCGGGCGCGAAGAAAACCAATTCAAACACCGGCGCGTACTGGAGGATAAATGAAGCAAAAAAATCTGTTTTGCCGTTTTACGTTGCGTAATGTCGTTGCCGCCGGTCTGTTGGCATCAGTTCCAGTCATTGCGCAGACGCAGGTGTTTCCGAACAAGCCCGTGCGTATCGTCAATCCCGCAGCGCCCGGTGGCAACAGCGAGGTGTTTTTCCGCCTGCTGCAGCCGAAAATGGTTGAATTTCTCGGTCAGCAGATGGTGATGGATTACCGGCCAGGCGCCGGGGGCACCATCGGCGGCGATGTCGTGGCGAAAAGCGCCCCCGATGGTTACACCACAGGTCTGATGGCGGCGAGTTTTGTCATCAACCCGGCAATGATCCGCAAACTGCCGTTCAATACGCTGAAGGATTTCACGCCGCTGGGTCTGATTGTCGATGTGCCTTCGGGGCTGGTGCTGCATCCTTCGCTGCCGGTGAAGAACCTGAAGGAACTGATCGCGCTGTCGAAAAAACGCCCGGGCGAAATTTTCTATTCAACCTCGGGCCGGGGTACTGTGGGGCATCTGTCGGGTGAATTGCTCAACAGCATGGCCGGCACGAAACTGGTGCATGTGCCGTACAAGGGCGCCGGTCCTGCGGTCATCGACCTTGTCGCCGGACAGGTGCAACTGCAGTTTGCGAGCATGCCGCTGCTGACGGGCTATATCGCAGCGGGGCGGCTGAAGCTGATTGCGCAGACCGGCGCCGCGCGCTCCGGGTACGCGCCGCAGATTCCGACGATGGAAGAGGCCGGTCTGCGCC
>JAKFUJ010000127.1 GCA_021732805.1 Betaproteobacteria bacterium
GTTTCACCGCGCTGTGCCTGATCGAAATCATCGACAGCGCCACCCGCTCCGGTTTTCAGACGCTGATCGCCTTCCTGATGATCGACAAAGGCCTGTCCAACGGCTGGGCTGCGTTGTCGGTGCCGATGATCCTCATCGGCGGCATGGCTGGCAAATACGCCTGCGGCCTGCTCGCTGAACGCGTCGGCATCATCCGCACCATCATCATCACCGAAGTCGCCACCGGTGTCGGCATTCTGTGTGCAGTTGCACTGCCCGGAGCGGCGGCCTTCCTGCTGCTGCCGCTGATCGGCGTCGCTCTGCAGGGCACATCCTCCGTGCTCTACGCCACCATCGGCGATCTGGTCGACCAGCCGCGCCTGCCACGCGCCTTCGGTCTGTTCTACACGGTGGGTTCGATCTGCGGCATTGTCGCGCCGCTGGCTTATGGGCTGGCCGGTGACCATATCGGCGTCGCCAATGCCGTGGTGCTGATGGGCATCGCGATATTGTTTGTGCTGCCATTGTGCGCGGTGCTGAAACCAACGATCAGTGCCGACCCGGTGCGCATCTGATCTGCTGCAACATCAATCAATCACACAAGAACATCACTGGAGGCACCGCACATGACCAAACAACGCATCAGTTATATTCCGCCGGAAAAAATGACGCCGGATATGCGCGCTGAAATGGATCGCTGCGCGCGCGCCGGCACGCCTCGCCCTGAAAGTTCCGCCGTGCGCGCGCACGTGCCGGCCTGTTTCTGGTTTTTCGCCAACGCCTGGGAGGATGTATTCCGCAAAGGCGTGCTTGAACACGCGATCAAGGAGGTCTGCCGCATATATGTTTCGCGCTCGGTGGTCTGCGAATTCTGCGGCAACCAGCGTTCGATCAAGGGCCGCGACGCCGGCGTCAATGAAGGCCAGGTCGATGACCTGATGAATTTCGAGAAATCCACGCGTTACGACGATCGGCAGAAAGCGGCGCTGGCCTATGCCGAAGCCATCGTCTGGCGCACCGATACCGATGATGCGTTCTGGCAACGCATGAACCGGCATTTCAGTGAACCGGAACTGGTTGAACTCGGCTGCGCCATCGGTCTGACACTGGGCCAGCAAAGCTGGCTGCGCCTGCTCAATATCGATCACCATCAGGTGATGGCCGGCACCGACGCTTCAATGGCCCCTGGTTTTGAAACCGCCGAAGCCCTCGCCCGCTCCAAGGCCGCCCCGGATTACTGGGCGCGCAAGACACCGTCCGCAAAAAAACAGCCGGCCTGACCCCGCAACCAACCGCTTCAACCGGCGCCCGCAGGGGCGCTTTTTTTATGGTGAAAGTTTTGAGTAAAAGCGACTGTTGACAGGGTTCCGGCAAGACATTATATTGATAATCATTCTCATTTATAAGGATGCATTACCGCCATGAACCAGACCAATGCCCCGGCGACCACAGCAACATCGCCATACACAGCGCAATCAGCCAGTACCACCCCCCCGGAAGTCAGCAGCATGCGACTGCTCGGAAATCAGGGTTTGCTGCGCATCGAGCACAAAGGCGCGTTCTACATGTTGCGTGCCACCAGCAAGGGCGGGTTGATACTGACCAAATAGTCCCGCCGCAGCGCAGTTCCCCGCCAGCCCAGGAGTCCTCCTGCCCGGTCGCCAGCCTCCTTGTTACCAAGCCCCGGAGACTCTGATGAACACCGTTCCGCCAACCCCGGCAACCGATGCCAGCCTGCCCGCCGCGGCAACGCTGTACCTGATGTCACACTATGCGCGCCGTCCCTGCCCGCTGATCGCGCATGCCATCGCCGAACAACTGATCCATCTGTCACGAGCGTGCGCTGAGCGCTCTTCGCCTGTGCTGCAACAACTGGCTGACACCCTGTTGCCGCAGTGGCAGCAGATCGCCAGCGGCAATGCTGGCATGGTCAGACACTGAACGATCATCCGGCGGCAGTTGCCACGGATCCGGCATGAAACGAGCTGCCGCGCGAACAGCGGGTTTTGCCCTGAGCACAACGGTCATTTCCATGATCGGACTGCTCTCCGCGCTGATTGATAACACGCTGGGCTGGGAACATCTCGCTCAGGAAATTCTGATCCGTCTTGCACAGTAGTCTTCTGCGAACAGGTGGTTCACATACATTCCGCAGCCACCTTTGAAATCACCGGCATCCATTTTATGGAATGCTGCGTTCACCTCATCACACGCCGCGGCGAATGCAGGCAATAATCCGTCTCCAGCAACAATATCCGAAAGACATCAACATGTTGAGTCTCAAAGGCAAAGTGGCCATGGTCAGCGGCGCAGGCAGCGTCGGCCCGGGATGGGGCAACGGCAAGGCAGCCGCGGTGCTGCTGGCACGCCAGGGGGCAACGGTATTCGGCACCGACATCAGTGCTGCAGCACTGGATGAAACACGCGCCATCATCGAACAGGAAGGCGGCGTCTGCGCGACCCGGGTCTGCGACATGACTTCATCGGATTCGGTCAAAGCCGCGGTCGATGAATGCCTCAAACAATTCGGCAGCATCGACATCCTGATCAACAACGTCGGCGGCTCGGCGCCCGGCGACCCGGTGAGCATGAGCGAAGAGGTATGGGATAGCCAGATTGACCACAATCTCAAAACCGCATTCCTCGCCTGCAAACACGTACTGCCGGTGATGGAAAAGCAGCGCAATGGCGCCATCGTCAACGTGTCATCGGTGGCGGGCTTCAGTCATCAGGTCGACGGCCGCGTGCACATCGCCTACAGCGCAACCAAATCCGGACTGCTCGGCTTCACCCGCGCCACCGCAATCGCCTATGTCAAAAAAGGCATCCGCTGCAACATGGTGGTGCTCGGCACGATGCACACGCCGCTGGTGGAAGAACGGCTGATGAAACAACTGGGGCCGGAAGCCGCCGCCAACCTCGTCGCCAAACGCCACGCCGCAGTGCCGATCGGTCGCATGGGTGATGCCTGGGACAGCGCCAACGCCGTGTTATTCCTCGCCTCCGATGAAGCGCGCTATATCACGGCGACACAACTGATCGTGGATGGCGGACTCACGGCAGCGCGACCCGGCTGATGAATCGAAGTGATGAATGAGGAGTGCGGAGTGATGAACTGGAACTGCACGCTGTCGTGGATTTTCGCTCATCACTCATCGCTCATTACTCCGCATTACGCAGCTTTACGTTTGCCAACTGCGATCATTCCCGGCACCCGCGATGCGCGCACCAGCACCTGGCCTTCAAACATTCGCCGCTGCGTGCGGTAAAACGCACCCTGCTCCGCATGCCACTGACCGTCCTTCTGCCTGACGGTGGCGGCCACGGTCAGGATGCCGGACGGCATGCCGATGCGGATCGGCGCTTCGGCATCACCACTCTTGCGCAGCACGGCATTGACCACGCTGCCTTCAATACGCGCAGCAACCGCCATGCACAGCGACACCGTCAACGGCAATGCGCGATGCGGCTGACCGTTGGAAATCACCCGGCCCGTGAGATCAATATCACCGCCAGCGATGGTTTCGCCTGACAGCATCTTTGCATCCTGCGCCGCAGAAACAAAACCGATGAAGGGTACCGATTTCTTTTTCGCTGCATCTTCGGCATTCGCAGTGATGCCCATCACCACCGAAGCCGCGATGCGGATCGCCTCCAGCTTGCGCATGACTGCGGTATTGGCTTCCAGCGGCTCCGGCAGTTCAATACCGGTCACGCCCAGATCCGCTGCGTTGACCCACACCGTGGCATTCGCCGCATCGACCATCGACACCCTGATTTTGCCGACACCCGGCACATCCAGCATATCGACCACATTGCCGGTAGGCAGCAGTTTTCCGGTGGTCGCGCCGCCCGGATCGCGGAACTCCAGTTTCACCGGCGAACCGGTGCCCGACACACCGGGAATCGCCAGATCGCCATCAACCGCGGCCATTCCGTCGTCGACGCTGAATAGCGCGTGGATGATTTTTTTGGTGTTGGTGTTATGGATGCGCACCAGCGCTTCGCGGCCCGACACCTTGACCAAGCCTTCATCCAGCGCGAACGGCCCCATCGCCGAGGACATGTTGCCGCAATTCGCGCCGTAATCCACTTTCGCTTCTTTCACCTGCACCTGGGCGAAGGTGTAGTCGATATCGGCATCGGGACGCGTCGGCGGACCGACCACGCACACTTTTGACAGCGACGATACGCCGCCGCCCATGCCGTCGAGCTGGCGTCCGTTGGCATCCGGACTGCCGATCGCCGCCAGAAAAATCTCGTCCCATAAACCGCGATCCTGCGGCAAATCGCGCTGATTGAACACCACGGCTTTGCTGGTGCCGCCGCGCATGAATACTGCTGGAAGTTTGAGTTGTTTCATGACTGCCTCCTGTACTTTTTCTGCACATCCGTTGAGACTCTGCTGCTCCGATTATACGGAGTCCGGCAAATGCAGGTAACGGCGATCCAGCTCGGCCACGCTGCTGCAGCCGATCAGCGCCATCACGCGTTCGGTTTCGCTGCGCAGCAATTCCAGCGCTCTCGCCACACCGGCTTCGCCATCCACCGACGCGCCATACAGCGTGGCCCGGCCGCAGAATACAAAATCCGCGCCCAGCGCCAGCGCCTTGACGATGTCGGCGCCACGGCGCACGCCGCTGTCGAACAGCACCGGCATGCGCCCGCCCACTGCCGCAACGATCGCCGGCAGCACATCGACCGCCGCTCTCGCGCCATCTAGCTGGCGACCACCGTGGTTCGACACCACCACGCCGTCTGCTCCGTGCTGCAGCGCCAGTTGCGCATCTGCGGCAGCCATGACGCCTTTGATCAGCAGCTTGCGCGGCCAGATCGTGCGCAGCCAGGCAATGTCGCTCCAGTCCAGCGCATCGCGGCGCGCGCGGAACGCCGACAGATCCTTGGCGATGATGCGGCCACCGACATTGCTGTCGACATTCTGGAAACGCGGCACACCGCTGGTCAGCAGCGTGCGCAGAAACACCTGCGTCAGCCAGCGCGGATGCAGCAGGCCGTCGACCATATTCCGCGCATTGATGCGGAACGGAATCGCAAAGCCGTTGCGCAGGTTGTATTCACGATTGGCGCCCACCGGCACATCGGTGGTGACCACCAGCGCTTCATAACCGGCATCAAAGGCGCGTCGGACCAGGCGTTCCGCGGCTTCGCGGTCCTTGGACATATAGAGCTGGAACCACTTGTTGCCGCCGGCCTCCTTCGCCACCCGCTCCATCGCCACGAATGAGGCTGTGGACAGCACGAACGGCACACCGGCGGTCGCCGCAGCCCGTGCAAGCGCCACATCGGCATCAAAACAATAGAGTCCGGCTGCACCGGTGGGTGCGATGCCGAACGGCGCCTTGTAGGCCTGGGCGAACAGTGTATGGCGCAGCGTGCGTGCCGACACATCAACCAGTGTGCGCGGCTCGAAATGGATGCGCTCGAAAGCTGCACGGTTGGCGGCCATGGTCACTTCATCTTCGGCGCCGCGCTCCAGATAATCCCAGGCCACTCGCGGCAGCCGGCGCTGTGCCGCCTGCCGCAGGTCTTCAATATTGTAGGCGTCCGCGCTCATTCCGCATGTTCACGATATGGATAATCACCGAAGAATTACTGACCCATCCGGCTTTTGTATTTCGTTTTCTGTGCCGGACTGCGGTATTCTAATGGCAATTGCCGGACAAAATCCTTGCTGTTGCGATGTCGGCACTGTTCGCACCGGCACTCACTACAGGACTCCATCATATGAAAAGACGCGCCTCCACCGCTCTCGCCAAACACCGTCCCGCCACCGCCCGCAAACGTCCAGTTCGTGCTGCGCGCAACATCAGCGCTGCCGAATGGCAGGCCCGCGTCGAACTCGCCGCCGCCTACCGGCTGACCGCCATGATGGGTTGGACCGACATGCTGGGCACGCATATCTCCTGCCGTGTACCCGACACCCACGACCAGTTCCTGATCAATCCATACGGCCTGCTGTTCGAGGAAATGACCGCATCCGACCTGATCAAATGCGACATCGAAGGGCGCAAACTGTCGGACTCCCCCTACGAGATCAACTCGGCCGGATTCACCATCCACAGCGCGATCCACATGGGCAACCATGATGCCGAGGCGGTGATGCATTGCCATACGCAATTTGGCGTCGCTGTTGCCTCGCAAAAACAGGGGCTGTTGCCGCTGACGCAGATGGCGCTGACGGCGCTGTCGCAGGTGCGTTATCACGATTTCGAAGGTGTGGCTGAAGACCACAACGAACGCGAACGCCTGGTGCGCGATCTCGGCGACGGCGGCATGCTGATCCTGCGCAACCACGGCACGCTGACCGTCGGCGCCAGCATCGGCGAAATGTTCGCCCGCATGTACCGCCTGGAACGCGCCTGCAAGTTCCAGATCACGGCAATGACCGGTGGCGCGGAACTGAACCGTATTCCGAATGAAATCATCAACCACACCCTGGAACAGGGCGGGATGATTTATGGCAAGGGCGGACGCGGCGCGGGCGGCAAGCTGATGTGGGACGCGCTCAAGCGCAAGCTCGACAGGGAAACCCCCGGATACGCTTCCTGAAACAGTAATGCCCCATTCTCCGCGGCACTGCCGTAACCACCGGCAGCGCTGCCCGTTGCAGCGCGCATCGCCTTGAACCCCATCATTGTCGTCACGCTGTTGACTCTGGCCATGCAGGGCGGCCACATGGGCAGCCGCGTGGTGGCTTCGCTGCTTGCGCTGAATCTGGGCGCCGGTCCGTTGCTGATCGGGGTGCTGATTGCGGCCTATTCGATATTCCAGCTCGGCTTTGCGCTGATTGTCGGACGGATTTCGGATCGTTACGGTTCACGCTGGCCGATGTTTGGCGGCGCCGTCGCCTTCGGCTCCGGACTGGTCATCCCTGCCATATGGCAGACATTGCCGGCATTGTTCATCTCGGCGCCGCTGATCGGCGTCGGTTTCGTATTTTTCAATGTGGCGGCGCAAAATCTCGTCGGTACGCTGGGCACTGCAGCCGAACGCACGCGCAATTTTTCGACGCAAAGTCTGGGGTACTCCAGTGGCCACATGATCGGCCCGGTGCTCGCCGGAGTGATGATCGACCACTCCGGCTTCGGCGCCGCCTACATCGTGTTCGCCGTGCTCACCCTGCTGCCGATCATCACCCTTGCGCTGTCACCACGACTGGGCGCACAGGGCACACGCAGCGTGGCGCAACAAAGCAGCGCCTTCGAATTGATGCGCCTGCCCTCCCTGCGCCGGATGATCATCGTCAGCGGCCTGGTCACCACCGGCTGGGACCTCTACACGTTCTACGTGCCGATTTACGGCCACTCGATCGGCCTCTCGGCCTCAACCATCGGCGCCATACTCGGCGCCTTCGCCGCCGCCAGTTTTATCGTCCGCGTGGCGCTGCCGCTGCTGACCCGGCGTTTTCGCACCGAAACCGTGCTCGCCACCGCCATGGGCATCGCCGCGATGCTGTTCATTCCGTTTGCATTCATTGAATATGTACCGCTGCTGATGGCACTGTCCTTCGGCATCGGCCTGACCCTCGGCGTCAGCCAGCCGCTGACACTCAGCCTGACCTACAGCCGTTCACCGGCCGGGCGCTCGGGTGAAGTCACCGGCCTGCGTTTGACCATCAACAACATCACCCATATCGGCGTGCCGCTGGCTGCGGGATCGGTCGGCGCGCTGCTCGGCATCGCGCCGGTATTCTGGGCCAGCGCGGCGATCCTGCTGGTCAGCGGCTGGTTGTCGCACATTGACCGCCGCCGCAAATAAAATCGAAGGCCACGCTGCATGAAGCGCCTGTCAGTTTTCATCGGTACAAAAAAACACGCGGCACAGGCCGCGTGTTTTTTGTGGCTCCAGCCATGCAGGCCCGGAGTTTATTCCTTGTAAGCCAGTTCGCGTTTCTTGCGCACCGCGGGCAGGATCATGATGATCAACATCAGGATGGTCAGTCCGAGGAACACCGCGCTGATCGGCCGCGTGAAGAACACCGTCGGATCACCCCTCGAAATCAGCAGGGCGCGGCGCAAGTTTTCTTCCATCAACGGCCCCAGCACAAACGCCAGAATCATCGGCGCCGGCTCGCATTTCAGCTTGACGAATACATACCCCATCAGGCCGAAGAACACGGTCATGTAAATGTCGAGATCGAGGTTGTTGACACTGTAAACGCCGATCGCCATGAACGTGAGTATCGCCGGAAAAAGAATGCGGTACGGCACCCGGAGCAACTTGACCCACAGACCGATCAGCGGCAGGTTGAGAATCACCAGCATCGCATTGCCGATCCACATGCTCGCAATCAGGCCCCAGAACAATTCCGGACGCTGGGTCATGACCTGCGGTCCCGGCGCAATGCCCTGAATCGTCAGCGCACCCAGCATCAGCGCCATGGTGCCGCTGCCGGGAATACCCAGCGTCAGTGTCGGAATGAACGCGCACTGTGCTGCGGCATTATTGGCCGACTCCGGACCGGCAACACCCTGGATCGCACCCTTGCCGAATTCCTCGGGGTGTTTGGCCACTTTCTTCTCCAATGCATAACTGGAGAACGCGCTGATCGTCGGACCGGCGCCGGGCAATGTCCCGAAAAAGGCGCCGATGGCCGTGCCGCGCATGATCGGGCCCATGGACACCTTGAGGTCGTTAAAAGTCGGATACAGGTGATCGATCTTCTTGGTCAGCAGTTCGCGTCCGGCGGCATCCTGACCTTTTTCCAGGTTCGACAGGATTTCACCGAAACCGAACAGGCCCATCGCCACCACGACAAAGCTCAGACCGTCAGCCAGACCGGACATGCCGAACGTGAAACGCGACATGCCGGAATTAACGTCGGTGCCGACAATGCCGAACAGCAGGCCGAGGAAAATCATCGCGATGGCTTTCAGCATCGAACCGCTGGCGAGCACCGCGGAAGCAATCAGGCCCATCGACATCAGCGAAAAATACTCGGGCGCACCGAACTTGAGTGCGACCTCGGCCAGCGGCGGTCCGAACAACGCAATCAGGATGGTACCGACGGTGCCCGCAAAAAACGAACCGACCGCGGCAATCGCCAGCGCAGGACCGGCGCGGCCATTCTTCGCCATCGCATGGCCGTCCATGCAGGTCACCACCGAGGCCGATTCGCCAGGCAGGTTGACCAGAATCGCCGTCGTCGAGCCGCCATACTGCGTGCCGTAATAAATACCGGCGAGCATGATCAGTGCACCGACCGGCGGCAGGTTGAATGTCGCCGGCAACAGCATGGCAATCGCCGCCAGCGGGCCGATGCCGGGCAACACGCCAACCAGCGTGCCGACAAACACGCCGATGAAGCAGTACAGCAGATTCTGCAGCGAAACGGCGGTCTGGAAGCCGAGGACGAGATTGGAAAATAGTTGTTCGAAATCCATTTGTTATCTCCACCAGAACAGCGGGAAGGGCAATTCCAGGCCCTTGATGAACAACGCCCAACAACCAATGATCAGCACAATCGCGACAATGATGGATTCCTTCCAGCGAAAATCCCTGCCGGCGAGCGAAGCCAGTATCACCATGACAAACGAAGCAGCCACAAAACCGACGTGGTCGATGGCCCAGCCGAAGAAGATGAAAGCGATGCTGAGCAGCACCATCGGCTTCCACGCAAATTTGCCGACTCCTTCACCCTGGTCCTTGAAGCCGGTCGCAGAGATTGCCAGACCCAGCAAAACCAGCGCGATTCCTATCCAGGTCGGAAAATAGCCCGGCCCCATGCGGCTGGCGCTGCCAAATGGATAATCGGTGGCGATAAAAATCGCCAGCGCTCCGAAGCCGATGAACATGGCACCGCCCCAGAAATTTTCCTGACTCGTGATTTTCAACTGAACACCCTCCTGATTTCAAAAACAGATACCGGAACAAACCACACTTCCGGTTCAGTGTGCCGCACACCTGGTGCCGCACACCCATATCCGCACTTTGTTTATACGCCTGCGGGGCGGCTACTTTTTTAATCCCTGCATTTTTCTGAAACGACCACTTACACATTACGGACCCGGACTTTACACGAAGCCCTTACTCAAACAAAGCTTTTTTGCCTCTGCCATGGTGCAGCGCACAACCCATTTTCAGTTATACAACCGAGCAATTGCACGACTCAGAATTTGATTGCAGAACCCGCAAGAGCGGTCGCATTTATAGGATGCTTCGCTTACGTGCGGCTTACGCCGGCCTGCACGGTATTACCTCTCCATTTGGCGCTACTGCACGCTCGCGGTGCACAAGGCATACACGCATGACCGATGCACAATCATTGACTGAAAACGCGGCATTGAATCGTCTGCATGCGCTCAATTGGTGCAAGCGCAAGTGCCGGCTGCGTGACAATTCATCAGCACATGCCGTACCCGGGCAGCCCAGCATGACACGAGCTACTGATCCATCATCTCCACGCGTTTGGACTTGATCAGCATGCTCAGCTTGTCGACTTCCTGCCTGATGAACGCATTGAACTCCTCCGGGGTGCCGCCGGCCTTGACCAGACCCAGTTGATCCAGCCGTGCCTGCACGTCCTGCAACTGCAGCACGCGGTTCATTTCGGTATTGAGTTTGCTGATGATGGTACGCGGCGTCTTTGCCGCGACCTGGACGCCGAACCACACCGTCGCCTCGGCGTTCCTGATGCCTTCTTCCGCCAGCGTCGGCACATTGGGCAACACTGCCTGACGTTTGGGCGCTGCCACTGCCAGCACCTTGACCCGCCCGGCCTTGATCTGCGCATCGGCGCTGACCACGGTGGTATGCATGACATCGACGCGCCCGCTCATCACGTCGGTCAGCGCCGGCGCCGTGCCCTTGTACGGCACATGGACGATGTCGAGGCCGGTTGCAGCGGCAAACAACGCGAGGCCGATGTGCAGGCTGCTGCCGTTGCCCGAAGAAGCCCAGTTCAGCTTGCCCGGATTGGCCTTGGCATAAGCGGCCAGTTCACGCCCGTTATTGGGTGCGAATTTCGGGCTCGACAGGATCAGCAGCGGCGTATAACCGATGAACATCACCGGCGCGAAATCATTGAGCTGGTACGGCGATTTGCGGCGCATGATGATGTTGTTGACACTGGGACCGGGATTGGCATGCAGCAGCGTATGGCCGTCGGGCGCGGCTTCCGCCGCCAGTTGTGCGCCGATCGAGCCGCCGGCGCCGGGCCGGTTGTCGATGACAAACTGCTGGCCCATGGATTCAGACATCTTGTGCGCAAACAGCCGCGCCGTGATGTCATTGGATGCGCCCGGCGGAAACGGCACGATCCAGCGCACCGGTTTATTGGGATAGGCGTTCGCGTTCTGCGCAACCGCCGCCGGGGCTGCCGCAAGGCCGGCCACGGCAGCCAGCATGATGAGTCTGGTTTGCATCATCTCTCCTCCTGCTTTGTTGTAATGGGATCCATGCTACAGCAACAACACCGCTTCAGGATTTCGCGGCAAGCGCCTCCGGATTGATCACGTTCACCGGCTTGCCGTCGGCATAAGCCAGTATCTGGTCAAAAATGCTGCTGAAAATACTTTCATAGCCGGCGCGCTCGACATAACCGATGTGCGGCGTGCATACCGCGTTGTCGAGCGCCAGCAGCGGATGGCTCGCGCCAAGCACGGGCTCATCCTCGAACACATCGACCGCGGCCATGCCGGGACGACCGAGCTTCAGCGCTTTCTCCAGCGCGCCCGGCGCTATCAGTCCGGCGCGGCTGGTATTGACCATCAGCGCCGTCGGTTTCATCCGTGCCAGGTCGGCCGCCGAAACGATGCCCCGGGTGGCGTCGATCAGGCGCAGGTGCAGCGTAATGACATCACACTCTTCAAAAAACGCCTCCTTGCTGCGCGCCGCAGCATAACCATCGGCACGCGCCCGCTCCAGCGATGCCTCGCGCCCCCACACCACCACCTTCATGCCGAAGGCCTTGCCGTAACCGGCGAGTACCGCACCGATGCGGCCGTAGCCATACACGCCCAGCGTCTTGCCGCGCAGGCCGAATCCGACCGATGACTGCCAGCGCCCGGCTTTCAGCGCGGCGACCTCCTGCGGAATCCGGCGCATCGCGGCAATGATCAATCCCCAGGTCAGTTCCGCTGTCGCATACGACGGCTGACCGGGATGCAGGTCACTGCACAACACAATGCCATGCGCGCTCAACGCATCGACATCGACATGCGGATACACGCTGCGATGACTGATCAGTTTCAGTTTCGGCAGGCGCGCGATCAGCGGCGCACGGATCGGCGTGCGCTCGCGGATCATCACCAGTGCTTCGGTGTCCTTCAGGCGTTCAGCCAGCACATCGACATCCTTGGTGTGATCGTTCCACACCGTCACGTCGTGGCCTTTCAATTTGGAAAAACAATCCAGCGTTCGTACCACGTCTTGATAGTCATCCAGTATCGCGACTTTCATCTGAAATTACCTTGTGGTGATTGATTCAAGTATTTGTTTTTAAATTATATTTAATTCGGTAACGGATACTTCACCAGCGCCTTGCGCCATATGCAGCGGGGGATAAAACACCCGATCACGAGATTGTTCAATCCATCAAGCCTACACGTCCGGTCTTGATCAGCATGGCCAACCGATCAGATTCAACCTTGATGAATGCAGCCATATCTTCCGGGGAGCCACCGGCGGTGACCACACCCAGCTGCTGCAGCCGCGCCTGCAAGTCCGGCAGCGCCAGCACCTGGTTCAACCGGCTATTGAGTTTGGCAATGATCGGACGCGGCGTTTTTGCCGGGACTTGCACGCCGAACCAGACTATCGACTCGGCGCCCTTGATACCTTCTTCAGCCAATGTCGGAACGCCGGGTATGACGGCCTGGCGCGCCGGCGCCGCCACGCCAATGATCTTGATCCGTCCCGCTTTGTGATGCGTTTCGGCGGACACCGTGGAGGTGTACATCACATTGACGCGACCGGCCATGACATCCACTAACGCCGGCGCCCCGCCTTTATACGGCACATGCACCACGTTGGTACCGGTTACTGCCTGAAACAGCGCCAGCGCGATGTGCAACGTCCCGCCATTGCCGGAGGACGCCCAGGTCAATTTTCCGGGATTGGCCTTGGCATAGGCTTCGAGCTCCCTCGGCGAATTCGGCTTGAAAGCCGGCTGCGCGACGATGATCAGCGGCAGATACCCGATGAACATGACCGGCGCCAGGTCATTCATCCGGTACGGCGGTTTTTTGCGCATCAGGATGTTGTTGATGCTGGGACCTGCGTTGGCATGCAGCAGCGTGTAACCATCGGCGGCCGCTTCAACGACGATCTGCGCGCCGAGCGAACCACCCGCACCAGGCCGGTTGTCAACCACGAACTGCTGACCCATGTTTTCCGTCAGCTTCTGTGCCAGCAACCGCGCCGTGATGTCATTGGATGCGCCGGGCGAATAGGGTACGATCCAGCGCACCGGTTTAACCGGATAGGCGGCGACCGTATTTTGCGCAACTGCCGCCGTCGCCAACGACACGGCCAAGCTGCAGGTCACCGCACTCAAGACCAACCTTGCTTGCGCTTTCATCATCTCTCCTCTCGTGTTGCTATCCATCGTGCCCGATCATCGTCGGGCATCGTACTGTCGTCGGGGGCATATCCAGATTATTATTTCAAGTAATTGATTTTATTGATAATTTATTGTGTATTCCCAAAAACATGACAGCCTCGCCAGAGGCATGTTTTTGTCATGAATTATGCAACTCTCAATAATTCAGCCAGCCACTGGCGCGTTGGGCGCTGACTACCTCGTCCACAATCTCCGGCGCCCGGCCGACATAGTTGGTCGGGTCCAGCGCCGCCTTCAGTTCATCGGTGGACAGCGCCGCTTTGACCTGCGCATTTTTCATCAGCGCGCTTTCAAACGATACGCCGTTCTCGATGCCATGCATCGACGCCTCGTACACCAGATCATGCGCAGTCTGCTTGCCGACCTTGTCCGAGAGCACGAACATCACGCGCTCCGATAGCAGGAAACCGCCGAGACGGTCGAGGTTGTGCCGCATCTGCTTCACATCGACATGCAGATCCGTCAGCACGTATTTCATCATCGCCAGCAGACCGCCGGCCATCAGGCACGACTCGGGCAGCGCCTTCCACTCGCCGCGCCACGCCGAACCGTCGCGCTCATGTTCGATGATCATCGACTCCAGCATGAATGACGCGTTGTAGCGCAAACCGCGGCTGATGCTCACTGCGGCCTCGCAACTCGAGGGATTGCGTTTGTGCGGCATCGTCGATGAACCCACCTTGCCGGCGCTGAACGGCTCATACAGCTCGCCGATTTCGGTATGTTCGAGAATGATGATCTCGTTGGCGATCTTGCCCAGCGTGGCGCCGATCAGGCTCAGCAGGTTGACATATTCGGCAAAACGGTCGCGCGCCGGCTGCCAGTTGATGTCGGCCACGCCCAGTCCCAGCCGCTTCATCACCCGCTGCTCCAGTTCTTTGGCTTTGGGTCCGAACGAGGCCTGGGTGCCGACGGCACCGACCATGCCGCCGACAAACATCCGTTCCTCAAGCTGGCGCAGGCGCTCGTAGTTTCTGCCCATTTCCGACAGCCAGATCGCGGCCTTGTGGCCAAAAGTGATCGGCAGCGCCTGCACGCCATGCGAACGGCCGACCATCGGCGTTGCGCGGTGCTGCTCGCACAACTTGACCAGCGCGTTGCCGATGGCCTTCATGTCGCGCAGATAAATGGCGTGCGCATCCTTGATCTGCAACATGGTCGCGGTATCCAGCACGTCCTGCGTGGTCGGTCCGAAATGGATGTATTCGCCGTTTTCGGGTTTGCACAGGTTCTGCACTGCCTTCACCGCAGGCACCAGCGGATGTTTGATGCGGCGTATTTCAGCAGCCACCGCATGGATGTCGATTTTCGAAATTTTGGCGTTGGCGGCGATTTCTTCGGCAGCGGCCTTGGGAATGATGCCCAGCGCCGCCTGCTCCAGCGCCAGCGCCGCCTCGAAATCCAGCCACTTCTGCACACGATTGTGGTCGTTGAAAATATTGCGCAGCTCTTCGGTGCTCCAAAGATGCTGGATCAGTGCGTCGTCAAATACTCCGGATGCCATCGCGGACTCCAATCCCCAGATATTGTGGACCACCGCGTCAGCACAAATCATCGCGGAGGCCCCAGCCATGAATCGAGCGCCGATTATCGCACCGTGGCATCGCGCCCCGTCAGGCAGTCCGAATACTGGTCATGCGGCAAAAGTCCGGGTGTAAAATTTCGCCATTCACGCACCGGAGCCCCACATGGCCGCAACCGCCTCGAAAATCATCAGCCTCGCCGCGCTCGCACAGCGCATCCCCGACGGCGCGGCGCTGGGACTCGGCGGCGTGTTTCTGCATCGCGGACCGTTTGCACTGGTGCGCGAACTGGTACGCCAGAAAAAAAACCATCTCGAAATCATCAAACCCTCACCCGGCTACGACCTCGACCTGCTGTGCCGCGCCGGCGCCGTGGCCAAAGTGCGCGCCGGCATAGTCGCCATGGAAGGCAACTTCGGCATGGCGCGCTGGTACCGCAAAGCCATCGAGCGCAGGGAAGCGCATCTCGAAGAACATGCCTGAATAACTTTGGTCTCGGGGCTGCGTGCAGCCTCCTACGGGATTCCCTTCCAGCCGGTCGCCGGCGTGCACGGCAGTGAACTCGCGCGCATCAACCACTGGCAGACGCTGCGCGATCCGTACGGTTCCGGAAAAGAGGTTTACGTGATTCCGGCCATCCACCCGGACATCGCGGTCATCCACGCCGCGGAAATCGATGAGGACGGCAATGCCCGCGTCTACGGTTCGCCGTTCTGGGATCACCCGCTGACCCGTGCCGCGAAACGCGTGCTGGTCACCGCTGAAAAACTGGTCTCCACCGCGCATCTGAGCCGGCAACCCGAACTGACCCTCGTGCCGGGTTTCATGGTCGAGGCCGCAGCCATCGTGCCCAACGGCGCCTGGCCCGGCTCCATGCACCCGTACTACGAAATCGATTATCCGGCAGTGGAGCATTACATGCGAGACGAAGCCGGCGTAATGGAGCGCCATCTGTCCGTCGCGCCGGAAGCGACAGCCGCGAACGCTCGCTGAACCTGTGACCACGATTCACGGTTTTCCGCCCGTTGCCGACAGGAATGCACGGGTGCTGATCCTCGGCAGCATGCCCGGCATCGAATCGTTGCGGACACAGCAGTACTACGCGCATCCGCGCAATGCCTTCTGGCGCATCATGGGTGAACTCACCGGCGCCGCGCCGGGATTGCCCTACGCGGATCGCATACGACACCTGCGTCTGGCCGGTATCGCGTTATGGGATGTGCTGGCGACCTGTACGCGCAGCGGCAGTCTTGATTCGGCGATTGATGAACCATCCATCGTCGCCAACGATCTGCCTGCTTTCCTTGCGCGGCATCGTCGCATCAGTCACCTGTTTTTCAACGGCGGCACAGCCGAACGCTGTTTCCGCCAACAGGTGCAGCCGCTGTTGCCCGCGAATTCGTACACTGCGCTGAAGCTGCCCTCCACCAGCCCCGCTCACGCCGCGCTGACTTACGATAAAAAACTGCGGGCCTGGCAAAGCATCTCCACGGCATTGGCGGCCCAATAAAATATTTAATAAAAACAATGGCTTACACTAAATGACCGCGCTGTTGCTGTCGATTGCCGGCGCGCTCTGCTTCGGCATCGGCATGATTACCGCGCGCTGCGGGCTGCGTTACCAGGACGCCCGCTCCGGCGCCGCGGTGAGCATACCCAGCGCAACCGTGCTGTTCATCGTCGCGGCGCCATTGATGATTGACTGGTCCGCATACAGCTTCATCGCGCTGCTGGTATTCGCTGCCGTCGGCCTGTTTTATCCGGCGCTGGTGACACTGCTGACGTTTCGCTCCAATGAAGAACTGGGACCGACGATCACCAGCGCGATCTCCGGAACCGCGCCGCTGTTTGCCATGCTCGCCGCCGCCTTGCTGCTCGACGAACACATGCCGCCGCAGATCGTACTCTGCGCGCTGGGCGTGGCATTCGGCGTTGCGCTGCTGTCGTGGCAGCCCGGTGCGGTGCGCCGCAGTTTTGCCGGTCGCGCCTTGTTCTGGCCCGTCGCCGGCGCCATTGTGCGCGGTCTGGCCCAGGCCGGCGCCAAAGCCGGCCTCCTGCTGTGGGGCAATCCGTTCGCCGCCAGCCTGATCGGCTACCTGGTGTCCTCGACTGCGGTCATCGGCGCCGATCGCCTGCGTCACGGCCCGCGCAGCAAACTCTCACGCTCCGGCTTGCAGTGGTTCGTCATCACCGGACTGATCAACGGCAGCGCGATGGTGCTGATGTACTCGGCACTGACGCTGGCGCCGGTATCAACGGTGGCGCCGGTAATTGCCGCCTACCCGCTGGTGACGGTCATCGTCAGCACACTGTTCCTGCGCAACGAACCCATCAACGCGCGCATGGTCAGCGGCGCCGTCATCACCGTTTGCGCAATCGCCTGGCTCGCCGCCTCGCGCATCAACTGACTCCACGCACTGGTTATACTGCCGTCATGGACTGGACCCCGTTCTCATTTATCGTCGTCAATCTCGCCCGGCAGATCCGCGCCGGTGAAATCACCTTCAGCGGCGTCAACTCGACGCTGCCGATGCTGGCCTGCCTGCTCGCCAAGCGCGCCTACGACTTTGATTACACCTACATCAATGTTGCCGGCGGCGTGGAGCCGCAACCGGTGAACATTCCGCTGTCGAGCAGCGACCCCGCCATCGTTCACGGCTCGCCGGCGATTTTCGCCAACCAGGATTTCTACGATTTATGCGCGCGCGGCGGACTTGACCTGGTGTTCCTCGGCTGCGCGCAGATCGACGCCGAGGGCCGCACCAACGTCTCGGTCATCGGTTCCTGGGAAAACCCGAAAGTACGGCTGCCCGGCGGCGGCGGCGCGGCCGTCATGCTGCCCACGGCGAAACGTGTCGTCACCTGGCGC